>NZ_JBALLY010000132.1:0-5034 GCF_036963045.1 Bacillus sp. JJ864
CGTTGAAAGACATAAAAGGCATGCCTAAATTCCATAGTAAAAAACAGGGGAAATTAAGCTATACTACGAATCAAACCAACGGAAACATAAAAATCGCACAAGAAAACGGTTCTTATTTTTTATGTATTCCAAAGTTTCAAGAAGGTATTTCTATTCATCTACATCGAGAATTACCGATTGATGGAATCATTAAAAAAGCAACAATTAAGCGAGAAGGAACAAAATATGTTGTTTCTCTTTCTGTTGATTATTTTTGTCCAAATGAAAAACAAGTAGAATTAGTGACTGCTGACGAAGTAATTGGACTAGATTACAGTCAAAGCGAATTGTATGTAGACAGCGAAGGACGAACAGCTCAGTACAGTCGGTAGAACAAAATCATAGAAAAAAGGCAAATATTACATCGTTGCGGATAAGTATTTTGCATCGAGTAAATTATGCAGTGCGTGTAATCACAAAAAAGATAAGTTAAAAATATCTGAAAGAATCTATACGTGTGATAATTGTGGCACGAAAATCGATAGAGATTACAATGCGGGTCGTAATCTAAAATATTATGGCATTCGTATTCTGCATGAACAAAATCTAATCGCGTAGTTTGTATCGATTTTATTAGCGGTAGGGACGCCGCGAATTCAAGGCTTTGGACATGAGCCGCTAGGCTTGTGGATGAATTAGCAATAAAAGAGAAAGTCTTTTGACTTTTGAAGCCCCCACTTCAAACAGACCATAAGATCGTTAAGTGGTGGGTAGTTCACAGTGATGAGAGAGTGTAGATTTTGCGATAGGGATGTTTATAGCTAAATATATTTTCTCTATTCATGTTTAAACGAGCAGGAATTATAAAAAATCGAGAATATGAAACAAAACAAACAGTAGTTTCCTAACCTATATATAACATAAAAATATTATGTAAACTAAGGGATTGAAGCACTGTTTATATACTAAAACAGTGCTTTTCGCTTGGATTGGATTGTTGCAGCATTTTCATCTTTAATACCAGCTTCTTTAATAATACGTTGCTTTGCTTTATCTAACAAATCGTTTACTGCTTCACCAAAATAGTTTGCTTCTCGCTTTGTACGGGCTTCTCGTAAACACTTGTAGTTTTCTATCAACTCCTCTTTTTCAGAGTCTGTTAAGAAATTTTCTATCTTTTTGTTTGTCATAAGAAACACCCTCTCTTCTGACAGACGCTTTCATTCAGAATTTTTATTTTTCATTATATCAGCAAATCACAAGTTATAGTACATTTAACGCTTTAATAATTTGTCAATTTCTTGTATTTTTTCATTTGCTTTATTCATTTGTATATTCTTTGCTTGTTCTCCTCCAAGCGCTTGATGGAGTAAAAATGATTGGCCAGAAATTGCAGTGACGATTGCAACTTTAATGATTTCTTTTAAAGTTGTTGCATCGAATAAAACAAGGCCAAGTAGTGCAGCGAGGCTACCTGTGATGATATCAGCTAAAAAGCCAAGATGAAAAAATGTTTTTAATCGGCGTGGAAGCAATAATTTGCCTTGATGATTGATAAGATGGGCAACAAAACCGGTAATTCCACCAACGAGAAGAGCCGTTAGCCACGAATACATATCCATCAAATCCACTCCTTTTAGTAAATATCATTCTGTTTTTGACGTACTTACTCCTTTTTAAAATGTATATGTGTATATTGAGAAAGTTTGTCTTGAAAATGTTTTTGTTAAATGGGACTTAGTCTGATAATTCTGTCATATGTGGTGGATATTTTATTTGAAATTTCATATAATAAAATTAAATCTATTAAGAACGGAGTGATGTATTATGTCGATTGTTTATAAGATTTATACAGTTAATACAAATAAGGAAGGAACGGGCGAATCTTTATAAAGATTCGTTATATCCTTCCGCAGTAAACATTTTAGGGAGGATTCGAGATTGAATCGTAATTATTTAATGGGATATGGATGGGATTTACATTTTGAAGATCAATTATCGGAGCAATATGAAGTAGGACGTGTTTTGTTAGAGCATAAACATACGTATCGGATTATATGCGAAGATGGTGAATATGTAGCTGAGTTAACAGGGAAATTTCGTTTTGAAGCAATTGAGAAGGGGAATTATCCTGCAGTAGGTGATTGGGTAAGTATAACAAAATTGCCAGAAGAAAAGAAAGCAATGATTCATACTGTGCTTCCAAGAAAAAGTTCTTTCTCTAGAAAAGTAGCTGGAGAGAAAACAGTGGAACAAATTGTAGCAGCAAATGTGGATTATCTCTTTTTAGTTAATGCTTTAAATGCTGATTTTAATGTAAGGCGAATTGAGCGTTATTTATTGTTAGCATATGAGAGCGGAGCGATGCCTGTTGTTATTTTAACAAAGAGTGATTTATGTGCAAATGTAGAGCAAAAAATCATGGGAACAGAGGCGGTTGCAATTGGTGTACCTATTTTTGCAGTTGATAGTTTGCAGCAAACAGGGATAGACAGATTGCAACAATTTTTACAACCTGGAAAAACGATTGCGCTTATTGGCTCTTCAGGAGCAGGAAAGTCTACGTTACTGAATGCTTTAATGGAAAATGAAGTGGCCAAAACAGGTGGAATTCGTGAGAGTGATAGTAAAGGAAAGCATACGACAACACATCGAGAATTGTTTCAATTACCAACGGGTGCACTTGTTATTGATACACCGGGAATGAGAGAGCTTCAACTTTGGGAAGGAAGCGGCGCAATGCACGCAACTTTTTCTGATATTGAAGAAATTGCTCAAAAATGTCGCTTTCGAGATTGTCAACATGAAAATGAGCCTGGTTGTGCAATTCGCGCTGCGATTGATGAGGGAACATTGGAGAAAGCTCGATTGTTCAATTATAAAAAATTACAAAAAGAAATTGCTTATGCAATGAGAAAGCAAGATGCTCTTTTGGCTCGTGCAGAGCGAAATAAGTGGAAGAGCATAACAAAACAAATAAAGAAGAAAAAGTAAAAAAGAAAACTCCAAGGCATATACGCTTTTGGAGTTTTCTTTATGTATTTGTAATTTTATATTAGAACATTAAAATGTAACATTTTGTATATAGACAAAGATAATTCGACTATATAGAATTTGTGATATAGTAATTTGAAAATGTCGTACATTTAACGCATTCGTATTTTTCTTTACTGTATACACTTTTAAAGTATCATTTTCGATAGAACATAAAGGGGTGAGTTGTATGTCAAAGTTGTTTAAATTATTTCAGCATATGAATGTAGGAAAAAAACTTCTATTTTCATTTTTTGTCATTTTAATCTCTGCTGTGTCTGTAATTGGTACTATGTCTTATCAAAATGCAAAAAAGAATTTTGATAGTCAAATTACAAGTAGTGCAAGTCAAAATATTAAAGTGTTAGATAGTTTAATTAATCAAATGATCGATGCAAAGTATAATGATGTTACACATTTTTCTAAAATTATTCAGCGCAATATGCATGAGACTGATAATGGAGAAAGTATTAGGAAGATGTTTGCAGATTATGCGAGTTTGCATCCTGAAATCATCTACACTTATGTAGGAACTGATAGTGGGGCATATATTCAAGAACCAAACGAACAAATGCCGGCAGATTTTAATCCGAAAGAGCGTCCTTGGTACATCGATGCAATGAAGAAAAACGGTGGTATTGTGATAACATCCCCATATAAAGACGGAATTACTGGGAATATTGTCGTTACAATCTCTAAAAAATTAGATGATGGCAGTGGTGTTATCGCTATTGATTTAAAGCTTGAAAGTTTATTGAAAACAACAAAAATGATTACTATCGGTAAAGAAGGATATGCATTTATTTTAGATCAAAATCAAAATATTATAGCTCATCCACAAGAGAAGCCTGGTAGTAAAGTACCTAATATTTGGGCGAAACCTATGTATCAAGAAAATCATGGTACGTTCACATATTCAAATGATGGTTCAGAGAAGAAAGTGGTCTTTGCGACAAATGCGAAAACAGGTTGGAAAATTGGTGGTACGATGTACACGAATGAAGTCATAAAAGCGGCAGAACCTATCTTTTACAATACGTTGATTATTGCAGTAATCGCTCTTATTATAGGTGGAGTAATCATTTACTTTATTACGCTTTCCATAACGAAACCTTTAAAACAGTTGGTTGTTTCTTCTCATAAAATTAGTGAGGGTGATTTAACAGAAACAATTGAAATTCGTTCAAACGATGAAATTGGTCAGCTTGGAAAAGGATTCAATGAAATGGCTGAGTCGCTACGCGAGTTAATCTCAAGAATTAATTCTTCAGCGGGGCATGTAGCTGCTGCATCAGAAGAATTAACGGCAAGCGTGAGACAAGCAGGTGAAGCGACTCAGCAAATTACAATGGCAATTGATCAAGTGTCAAGCGGTGCAGTTACACAAACAAGAGGTGTTGAACAAGGCGCAATGTTGCTACAAGAAGTGACAGACGGGATTCAACATGTGGCAGATACTTCATCTGTTATAGCGAATTCATCTGCATACACACGTCAAAAAGCAGAAAATGGCGATCAACTTGTTGCACAAACGGTAAATCAAATGCAATCGATTCATCAGTCAGTTGCAGAATCTGATGCGATCATCCAATTGCTAGATAATAAGTCAAAGCAAATTGGTGATATATTAGAGGTTATTCAAAATATCGCAGATCAAACGAATTTATTAGCATTGAACGCTGCAATTGAAGCAGCAAGGGCAGGGGAACACGGCAGAGGCTTTGCCATTGTTGCAGATGAAGTTCGTAAATTAGCAGAACAATCGAGCACATCTTCAAATGAGATTGGAAAGTTAATTACAGAAATTCAAGAAGATATGAGCAAAACAGTTAGTTCTATGAATCATGTGAATACAGAAGTGCAGTCAGGCCTTGTGATTGCCAACGAAACAAAGCAAAGCTTTACTGAAATTCTTCAATCTACAAGTGAAATTGCAAAACAAACTGAAAGTTTAGTTCAGACAGCAAAACAAATGTCCAAAGGGGCAGATGAAGTGTCAGTTTCAGTTGGTGAAATCGCAAT
>NZ_JBALLY010000132.1:5075-15831 GCF_036963045.1 Bacillus sp. JJ864
AGTTCAGCAGCTGGAACGTTATCACAAATGGCTGAAGAATTACAAATATTAATTGAAAGATTTAAAGTATAATGAAAAAAGCACGTGAATAAGATAATTCACGTGCTTTTCGCTTTGCATGCCCAATTTGTTCAACGAATTCTTAGTGAGGGATAAGCCGTTTCACTTTATGTTTTTTGCTGTTGTTTGAATGCAATAATTGGAAGAAGGATTAAGCTAATCCATCCAATCATAGGATATAACATATGAAGTAATTCACTATAACCGATATAACTAAAACAATAACTAATCAGTAAGATGAAATAAATAATGATGTTACTTCTCCAGCCGGTGATAGATTGAAGTTGTTTCGTCATACCAAATATGTTACCGACAAGAGTTGTAAATACTTCTCCAAAAATAATTAATACAAAAAAGAAATGAAAAGTAGCATTGAAGCGACGTACAACTTCTGCCATCGGGATATTATATTGATAAAATTGTTCGACAGATAAAATGGCGAAGTGACTACATAATAAAATTAAACACAGCCCCGCCCCGCCTAACATACCACCCCATTTAATGGCTTTCTGGTCCTTGACTTCACTTGCTAATGGTACAAGTACACTTTGAGCGAGGGAGAGATTGAGTGCAACATATGTAATTGGACTTGTAACCCATTTGATATTCCAATTTTCAGTAGGTGTCATGTTGAAAAAAGAAGATACATCATGAAAGAGTGTTGTAATAGATAACCCCACGATAAAAGTCATCATAATTGGGACGACGAGTGAATTGACTTCGAATACCCCTTGTAATCCTCGGCTGCCAATTATAATACAAGCGAGTATCGTTATGAAGATTCCAAGTTGTCTTGGGAGGCGAAGTTGCTCTTCAAATACCGCTCCAGCTCCAGAAAGCATGACGCTTGTCACACCAAATAATACGAGAAGTAATAAAATATTTACAACGTTCCCAAAAACATCACCAAATAAATATTTGTTAAACTCTTGAGCAGAAAATGCTTTAATTTGTGAAGAAAGCATCATCATTTTTGTACCTATCCAAATAAAGAAAATGCCGCTAACTAAAATGCCGATTGTTCCATATGTTCCATGAATTGTAAAGAACTCAACGATTTCTCTTCCAGTTGCAAATCCAGCTCCAACGACAGTCCCTATATAAGTAGCAGCAATTTTTTTAGCTACTTTCCATTGCTGATTATCCATGTAATCCCTCTTTCTTATGTTATGAGCTGATTTATTTGTTACATAGATTTTGAGAGTAATGCGGGATAAAGTAAAACATTCATCAGTCGTTTCTTCCATTTTGAAATAGGAGAAGTTTCACTACCTACTGAAAACTTTACTTAATTTCATACATATGAAAGAGTTTGGACAAACATACGATAAAGTGATAATTTTATACGATTTTTTAAAATGTGAGACTAGTGACAGGGTGTGTTTTTTCATTATTCATATTTATCTTGTAATTTATGGTATAATGAAGAAAAAGGGGGCGGAGAAGATGTTTCGCTTTTTTAAAAAAGGTAAGGAAGAAAGAGAGATTACGAAAGATGAATTAGAACTTGCTATGGCAAAATTTCTTGAAGCGAATGCTAATGTCATATATACAGTATTAGTAAATGATGACTACACGGTTAATTATGACTTATTAAAACCTTATTTACCTGCTTTTCCTACGAATACATTTATTATTACAAAGGAGACACTTGAAGTCTTTGAACGTACACAGGAAAACCTTACGCTTGTTAAAGAAATTGATGATGTACAACGTGCTGTGGATCAATATGTAACGGAAAAGGAAGTTTTTCCAATCGTTGAAGGAAATGAAAATCGCCTTATTTGTTCGATCAAGTTAGGTCCATACTTAAAAAAAGGATTAGACCGAAATTTATATGTATCAGAGAAACATTATTTAGTGACAAGTAAACCTGATAAAATAAATACAACCACTGTACGATAAAGAAACAACAATGAAGTATTGTTGTTTCTTTATTGTAAGCATCATGCGGAAGGTGTAGAGAAGAGGAAACTTCATGATTCTAAAGGAATGGGACTTAAATTTAAAGATTCGTCTAGTAGGGGAATGGCTCTTCGGACTTTTCTTTTGGATGCTTCTTCCGTTTATGGCGATATATTTTGCGGAAGAACTAGGGAAAACGACGGCCGGAATATTACTTGTATTGTCGCAAGTATTGTCTGTTTTTGCTAACTTAGTAGGCGGATATTTAGCGGATACATATGGCCGTAAGCGTATGATGGTGATTGCTACATTTGTACAAAGTGTTGCCTTTGTACTATTTGCTTTTGCTAATTCACCATGGTTGCAATCGCCTCTCTTAACATTTGCAGCTTTTTCTCTTATTGGTATTATGGGTTCTTTATATTATCCAGCGAGTGCAGCAATGGTTGCAGATTTAGTACCTGAAGAGCAGCAAAGTAAAGTATTTGCGGTTTTTTATACAATGATAAATATTAATGTTGTGTTGGGACCGATTTTAGGAGCGTTTTTCTTTTTTTCTTATCGTTTTGAATTGTTACTGGCGAGCGTTATCATTAATTTTATATTAGCATTTGTATTACTTAAGTTTATAAAAGAGACGTTACCAGAGAATAAAACAAAAGTAGAAAAGCAAAGTGGATGGCTTACTGTTGTGAATGAACAGATAAAGAATTATCGAATAATTTTTCAAGACGGTGTCTTTCTGTTGTTCATTGTTGCAGGTATTCTTGTTGCTCAGACTTTTACACAGCTGGATTTATTGTTAGCTGTATACATAAAAGAAAATGTACCTACGCAAGAGTTTTTTAATCTGATGATAAATGGTGAGAAATTGTTTAGTTGGATTATTGCGGAAAATGGATTTTTGGTTGCTTTATTTACTGTTTATGTAACGAGATTAGCAAATTACTTTTCTGAGCGAACTGTCTTTTTGTTGTCATCTCTTACGTACGGAATAGCGATGGTTATTTTTCCACACACTGTATCAGTCTGGGGCCTCATTATTGCTATGCTCATTTTCACGTTCGGCGAGCTATTGGTTGTTGGAATTCAAAATAGTTTCGTTTCTAAATTAGCACCTGAACATATGCGAGGACAATATTTTGCGGCAGCAACACTTCGGTGGTCTGTTGGCCGAACAATTGCACCAATTGCGATTCCTTTAACAGCATGGATTGGTTATCAATACACATTCTATATCATTGCAGTACTTGCGTTTTTAAGTGCATTTTTATATTTTGTGATGTTCCAGTTGTTACAAGGACGAAAAGTTCAGGTGAAAAAGGTGATGAATGAGTAAACTAAGTAAATATGAAAATAAGTATGTATAACAAATGCCCTCTCACCAAAAGAGGGCATTTGTTATGTTTTAAACATCTCTTTTGTTATACATTAACTCCCATTATCAGCAATCGGATAGCTACTAAGGACCGAAAAAGAATTTGCCATTTTTTTTGCAAAATGTAATGGTGGCTCTACTGATTGGACATGAATATACATGATTAATGGATTCATATATAACCAATGATTATGCAAGGCACTTACAATAATCCCCTGTTGTATAATTGATTGCATAAATGAGGGGATTTCTTCTTGCAAAACGGCAATTTCGCCTAAATTCAACGTATTACCATTTTGATCCAAAGATTCGAAGCCTACTCCGACAGGTACTACAGACATACTCGGTTTTCCTTGAACAAGCACCTTAAAATTACGATGAAAAGATACTGAACAAGAATTTTGGTGGATTTTACTTTTCCCTTTCAGAATTGTAGCAAATTGTTCGCAAAGAACATTAAAGTTGTTCATAAATAAAATCTCCCTCTATTATACGGAATGGGAATTTTCACTTTATTTTTAACCTTTATGTCTTCATAATTTGTACACCTATTTTAGTGAGCAATTCCTCTTTCAAAATGATTCATTTCAACTAAGGTAAGAATGTAATCGTAATTATCAACCATTCTTTTAATTTCATTGCGTTCACTTTCTGTTAATTTCACATCTTTTAATCGTTTACATAGCTGAGATTTTTGGTTTTCTAATTGTTTTTTTATCTCATGATAGTTGTAAGAGCGTTTCATGTTACCATTCCCTTCCTTACATTTTCTATCTTCATTTTTATTATACGGATAAATAACAGAAATAAGTGCATAACTCCTTGAACTTTTTTTGGAAATTCAGAAAATCGAAGTATGATACATCCTTCCCTTGAATACAATGCATTGAACTATGAATTTGTGTTGATGAGTAGGGAAGGGATGATGCGATTGAATATGCAATCCCGTCTTACAATAAATGAGATGGTTTCTATTATTGACAATGGCTTACCAAAAACGACAGTGCCGAAAAATATTATTATTATTGGAGCGGGCATGGCTGGATTAGTGGCTGGATCATTATTAAAGGCTGCTGGTCATCGTGTGAAAATATTAGAAGCAAATAATCGAATTGGTGGGCGTATTTATACGATGAGAATGCCAGAAACAGGTTTATATCTTGATGTTGGAGCCATGCGGATTCCTTATACACATGAACTAACACTTGCATATAATAAGAGGTTTGGATTGAGGATACATCCATTTATTAATCGAAATGAAACGGACATTATATATGCAAATGGACGTAAAACAACATTGAAACAATATGAGGAAAATCCGAGTATTTTACGTTATCCAGTTGCAGCGAATGAAGAAGGAAAATCATCGGAAGAGTTGTTGATGTTAGCAATACAACCAATTCTTGATTTTATTAAAAGAGATCCGGAAAAAAATTGGAGTATTGTAGAGAAAGATTTTGAACGGTATTCTACAGCAGAGTTTTTAAAGGATTATCCTCACCAATATAAGGTGCCTTTTTCGCCAGCTACTGTAGAGATGATAGGGGTACTTCTTGATTTAGAAGGGTTTTTAGAAAGGTCTTTTGTAGAAACATTGCGATTTATTTATATTTTACAGCAATCTACAGGTTTTTATGAAATTGAAGGTGGTAACGACGCATTGCCCAAATCTTTTTTACCGCAACTACAAGATGATATTATCTTTCAACAAAAATTAATGAAACTAAAGCAACATGAAAAAGGAGTTACAGCATATTGTCGTAATGAAAAAACGTTCGAATATAGCAGTATTACAGGGGATATTGTCATTGTCACCATTCCGTTTACAACAATGAGATTTGTTGAAATAGAACCGTATGATTCTGTTTCTCATGAAAAGTGGAAAGCGATTCGAGAGCTACATTACATGGCTGCGACGAAAATTGGAATACAATTTAAAAGTCGTTTTTGGGAAGAACAAGGTCAACTTGGTGGCCGCATTATTACCGATTTACCTATTCGTTATGCATATTATCCAAGCTATGGAATTGGTACAAAAGGGCCTGGAATGGTACTAGGGAGTTATACATGGTCGTATGATGCATTATTGTGGGATGGTTTATCTGAAAGTGACCGTATTTATTATACCTTGCAAAATTTAGGAACAATACTTGGAAATCAAGTGTATGATGAATTTATTTCTGGGATATCGAAGAGCTGGACATTAGATCCGTACGCATTAGGAGGGTTTGCAATCTTTCAGGCAACCCAAGAATCAGAATTATATCCTCACATTGTGAAACCAGAAGGAAGAATATACTTTGCAGGTGACCATACTACGTTGTATCATGGCTGGATACAAGGGGCAATTGAATCAGGAATTCGGAGTGCAGCAGAAATAAATCAACTAGAGATGTAAAACAGGACATGAGAATAAATCTTATGTCCTGTTTATGTACCTACGGAACAGGATGACCGTTTGAGCTTTCAAAGATAGTAAACCATTGTTGACGGTCCAATGTTAATTTTGTTGCTTCAACAGCTGTTTTGATACGCTCTAGTTTACCAGAGCCAACAATCGGTAACATATTAGCTGGATGAGCGAGTAACCATGCATACATAATCGAATCAATTTCAGCAATGTCAAAATCAGTAGCAATCTTCTCTAGTATTCGGCGTAAGCGAAGTGTACGTTCACTTTCTCCTTTGAAAATTTCACCGCCAGTAAGAGGAGACCAAATCATAGGAGAAATTCGCTTTTCTTGGCACTGTTCAATCGTACCTTTTTCGAAATGCTCAAGCTGCATAACTGATACTTCGATTTGATTTGTAATGAGCGGAAAATCTAAATATGAACTTAACATATTGAATTGGGACGGCAGAAAGTTTGATACACCGAAGTGACGTACTTTTCCTTCTTGTTTTAAACGAGAAAAAGCTTCGGCAACTTCTGCTGGATTCATAAATGGATCTGGGCGATGAATAAGCAATACATCGATATAGTCAGTATTTAAGTTTTGTAGTGATTGTTCGGCACTTTTTATAATGTGTTCCGTACTTGTATTATAGTGAGCGACGTAGCGTTCTGGAAATTTAGGTGATGGGGGAGCGATTCCACATTTTGTAACAATTTCCATGTTGCTACGCAAACTCGGTTTTAATTGAAGCGCTTTTCCAAATAAAGCTTCACATGTATATTCACCGTAAATATCGGCATGGTCAAACGTTGTAATGCCCATCTCCATGCAAGATTCAATGAAAGAGAGTAATTCTTGATCTGTCATATTCCATTCTGCTAAACGCCAAAACCCTTGAATAATTCGAGAAAATTCTAGGTTTTGAGCCATTTGAATTCGTTCCATTTATGTAGGTCCTCCTTGCTGGTGTATATGAAAAGGTTTTCTTATATACTGTTATTATATATTTGTGTGGATATGCCTACAACTAATATGTTCTATATTCAAAAATAAAAAGATAACCTATGATATAATTATGGAATTAGACATATTACAAGGAGATGTAGAATCGTGATTCCAGTAACAATATTAACCGGGTTTCTCGGATCGGGGAAAACAACTTTATTAAATCATATTTTATCTGAAGAGCACGGTAAGAAGCTTGCGGTTATTGTAAATGAAATTGGACAAATTGGTATCGATAATCAATTAATTATGAATGTAGAAGAAGAGATTATGGAAATGACAAACGGCTGTTTATGTTGTACAGTACGTGAAGATTTGCTTGTCGCATTAAAGCATTTACTAAAAGTAAAAGCGGAAGGGAAAATGGATTTTGAAGGTTTAGTAATTGAAACAACTGGACTTGCAAATCCTGGCCCTATTATTCAAACTTTCTTTTTAGACCCTATCATTCAGTCTGCATACCAAATTAATGGTGTAGTAACAGTAGTTGATAGCTATCATATACAAAAACACTTTGAAAAAGGGTTAGAAGCAAAGGAACAAATTGCTTTTGCTGATGTAGTATTAGTAAATAAATTAGATTTAGTAGAGCGGGAAGAAAAGGAGAATTTACTTATTGAATTACAAGGGATCAATCCAACTGCAAAATTAATCCCAACAACAAATTGTGAAGTAGATATCCCTTCATTATTAAACATACAAACATTTAAAACACGTGATAAGTTAGAAATTTATCCGCATAAAGAACAGCATCATTTAGAAGGGGTAAAGTCTTTTGTGTTAAGAGAAGAGCGTCCTCTTGATTTACAAAAAATAAATGAATGGATGTCAGCTGTTGTACAAGAATTAGGAGAGTATTTGTATCGATATAAAGGAATATTGTCTATTGAAGGAGTAAATCGCCGGGTTGTGTTCCAAGGGGTACATACGTTATTTGCGGCTTCCTATGATAGAGAGTGGCACGATGGAGAAAAGCGGGTAAGTGAGATTGTTTTTATTGGTAAAAATCTAAATAAAGAATGGTTTCAAAAACATTTTCAAGAATGTATAAAATAAGCCTGCATTTGCAGGCTTATTTATATTACTTTATGCAAGTTTTACTTTGTCTAAAAGCAACTCCATCACAACTCCAACAACAGGACCTTCATCGTCAATATCACCAGTTAAATGAAAGCCGAACGATTCATATAGTTTCATTGCTAATTTGTTATTAGGATGAAGACTTAAATAAATCTTTTTGCATTGATATTTTTGTTGTAAATATGAAATTAATAAACGGAGAAATCGTTTCGCGTAGCCGTTTCCTTGAAAGTTGTGATCAATCATTAACCGGTCTAACCATATGCTTTCATTTTTTTGAGAATACCATCCATACATTGCGTATCCAACAAGTGTTTCTCTATCATATAAAGCTAACGATGTTGCATTTCCTTCATATAATGATTCAGCTAAAGAAAATGCGTTACTTTCAATAAATTGTCGTTGATCTTCAGCTACGTTTAGGGCAGCGACTGAACGCCAATTTGATGCTGTTACTTCACAAATGTGAAGATTCATAGTTTCATCTCACTTTCTTATTTATTATAACTATGTTAGTAGGGAAGTATCTGACTGCGTATTGAAAAAGTCAGTGTTTTTACTACCACATGCAAGATTGAAAACAAAAGGAGAAATCGTGTGCAGGTCACGCTGTATTCTGTGTAGTGGTGACTTAGATGTCCAAAGAATTAAACCGGACATCTACATAACCATTATGAATAATTTTACTATTTGTTTTTTTTGAGTCAAGACAATTAGGGAGCAATGGCAAAAGAAAAGACCGCAGAAACATTTTTCAGCGGTCAGAAATAAATTGTTATATTAATTGGTTGCTTCTTTTAAAGTGTTAATGTTCTCTTCCATTAATGTAAAGTAATCTTTATTTTTTTTCGCATCATCATCGGAGATAGTTGCAAGATGATTTAAGCGTAAAATTTTCGTTCCTGTTTCTTTTTGAATGACTTCTGCTACTTTTGGTGTAGAGAATGTTTCAAATAAAATATATTTTAATCCATGCTCTTTTGCTGTTGTTGTGATAGAAGCTAGTGCTTTTTGGGATGGTTCATCAGAAGCAGAAATACCTGCAACTGGAATTTGCTTTAAACCGTAACGTTGTTCCCAATATCCGTATGCTGCATGAGAAACTAATATTTCTTTCGTTTTTGCATGATCAACAACTTCTTTAAATTGATTATCTAAACTTGTGAATTTTGTTTGCAGTGCAGCAAAGTTTTTCTCGAATTCTTCTTTATGTTCTGGTTGTAGTTCTACAAGTGCATTTTTAATTGTTTCAGCTTGTTTCATGGCAAGTGTTGGATCTAGCCAAACGTGAGGATCTTTATCATGATGATGTTCTTCTTTATGACCTTCCTCGTGTTCGTCTTCAGTTGAAGCTCGTAGTTCGATACCTTTTGATGCATTTACAACTTTAACATTTTCATTTTTTAATGCTTTTTCCATTTTTTCAGCAAATGGCTCTAATTCAGCTCCGTTATACACAAACAAATCTGATTTGGCAACTTGTACAGTTTGCTTTTGACTTGGCTCATACGTATGAGAATCTGCACCTGGTGGATACATAGCTGTTACTTCTACATAATCACCGCCGATTTTTTTTGCAAAGTCAGCTAAAGGGAAAATAGTTGTATAGACGGAAAGTTTACCATTTTTTTTATTTGCTGTATTATCTTTGTTTGAACATCCAGCAAATATAAGGGTAAACATTAGTACGAATGAAAATATAATTGATCTTTTCTTCATTTTGTTTGCCTCGTTTCTTTACTTTCTAAAATGTATTTTCTCCAACATAAAAGAAAGAATATCTTTCTTTTTGTAAAACGTAATAATTACGCTTTATACTCCTGAATCAGTATAATACATCTTTGCCAATGTTGCAATAAATAATAATGATTACGATTTGTGATTTGTTCTAAAGTTGTCACAATGCTATGGTTTATTTTCTTTGTTTTTGCATATATGCTGCCAGTCGCTTCATATAGTGTGATAGAGGGTGCTGAGAAGGAGATGAGTGAATGGGATATATGAGTGAAGCGATTTTATTAATATTGGCTGTTATTTTTCCATTATCATGTGTACTTTGTTTTTTGAAAGCGCTTATTCGAAATTTAGGTGATACAAGTACAATTACTGAGGTACCAAAAGAAGAAAAAGAGTAAACAAAGCGCTTGCATACTGCATTATGCTTTGCTTATGATAGAGAGAGATTAGAAGATAAAGAGGTATGGAAAAGAATGAAAACAAGAACAGCCTTAGTACTTGGAGCTAGTGGTTTAGTTGGACAAGAAGTGACACAGTTATTGCTTGATTCAGATCATTATGATTCAGTTACAATTTTTGTGAGAAAATCACTAGACTGGGAACATGAAAAGCTTCAACAAAAGCAGGTAGATTTTTCGATTTTGGAACAATATAAAGAGTTTTTTGCTGTAGATGATGTTTTTAATTGTCTTGGTACGACAATTAAAAAAGCAAGGACGAAAGAAAATTTTAAAAAGGTTGATTATGATTATACATTACGAGCAGCTCGTGTAGCAGAAGAACAAGGGGTACAAAACTTTCTTGTTATTTCTTCGTTAGGAGCAAATCCGAAGTCGCTATTTTTCTACTCGCAAGTAAAAGGACAGATGGAGGAAGATATAAAAAAACTAGTCATAGGAGGCATTCATATTTTTAGACCCTCTCTTTTAGTTGGAGAGCGAGACGAGTTTCGTTTTGGAGAAAGAATGGGAGAAAAAGTTTCGGGAATTATGCCGTTTTTATTTAAGAGGTCTTTTTCAAAATATAAGCCGATTTCAGCAGAGCAAGTAGCAAAAGGAATGTATGTAACAGCGCTGCGAGAAGAATCTGGTGTTCATATACATGAATCTCCGGAAATTGCTAAGATGAAATAAAGTGAAACTTTAAGTAGTGGGGGATTTTTCATCCCCCACTGCTTATTAGTTGAACCAATCGG
>NZ_JBALLY010000132.1:15900-21592 GCF_036963045.1 Bacillus sp. JJ864
GAATTTTGAGGTGGGAGTATTACTGCCCGTTAATGCGGGATAAAAGTGATTTTTTACTAGATATGTTCTTATTTTAGAAAAGATTGCTTGTATACAATAAAGAAACTGCCCAAAGTAATACTTTTGGGCAGTTTCTTTATTTAGAAGTACTTTTTAATTTTCCTGGAGCACGGCTATATTGAAACGACTCAGCCAATTCAAAACCAAGTTCATTCGCTGCTGTTCTCGGAAAGTAGGGGTTCCGTAATAGTTCACGGCCGATAAAAATTAAGTCAGCCGCCCCTTGTTGTAAAATTTCTTCTGCTTGTATGCCACTTGTAATGAGGCCAACAGCGCCTGTAGCAATAGAAACATCGTCTTTTATATATTTTGCATAGGGTACTTGATAACCAGAATATAGATCAATATGTGCTGGTACAACAGCTCCTGAACTACAATCAATAAGGTTAACACCTTGTTCTTTCATCCACTTTGTAAACGTTACATAGTCCTCTACAGTTAAACCATCTGGATGGTAATCGTGAGCAGAAATACGAACGATTAATGGACCGCTCCATACTTCGTTTACTGCATCAATGATTTCACGTAAAAACCGATAGCGATTTTCGTGAGATCCACCATATTCATCTGTACGCTGATTTGTAAGCGGAGATAAAAATTCATTAATTAAATAACCGTGTGCGCCGTGTAATTCGATAATATCAAATCCAGCTTGTTTAGCACGTTCTGCTCCGTTACGAAAAGCCGTAATAGTTTCGTTAATTTGTTCTTTGCTCATTTGTACCGGAATTTTCATAGAGGAATCAAAAGGAATAGCTGATGGTGCAATAGGGTTTGAATCAAGAACAGCTTTTCTACCAGCATGGGCAATTTGAATAGCTGCTTTTGCCCCGTGTTCATGAATCATATCGACAACTTGACGTAGACCGTCTATATGCTCATTATCCCAAATGCCTAAATCTTTGTGGGAAATGCGTCCTTCTGGCGTTACGGCTGTAGCTTCTAACATGACAAGCCCTACTTGACCGGCTGCACGTGATGCGTAATGGACGAGATGGAAATTTGTTATTTTTCCGTCTTCGTTTTCAGCGGAGTACATACACATAGGTGACATAACAATTCGATTTTTTAATGAAACATCTTTTATTGTATATGGTGAAAATAATTGATTGTTCACGATAAACAGCCTCCTTTATTTTCTTAAATGAGCGTATATACAATGATAATTTCTTGACGAATGGAAGGTTCATTTTATTGTAGCACCTTGCTCCTTTTTTCCATAACAAAATGCTTAAAGAGGTGTTATGATGAGTATAAGAGGAGGTGGGATATTTTTTATGTATCAAGCATATTACAAAAGTGAACTTGGATGGATTGAAGTAAAAGGGGATGAGAATGGTATTTCCTCTGTGTTATTTGTAGAGCAAAAACAAGAAGATGTTCCTCATCCAATTGTTGAGCAATGTGTAATGGAGCTGGATGAATATTTTCATAAGAAGCGAACGGAATTTACTGTCTCGCTACAAGCAGAGGGAACTCCCTTTCAAAAACAAGTATGGAATGCACTTTGCGGTGTTTCGTACGGAAAAAGTGCTTCTTATCTTGATATTGCACAAAAAATTGGCAACCCAAAGGCTGTCCGTGCAATTGGCGGAGCGAATAGTAGAAATCCGATTTCGATTATTGTGCCTTGTCACCGGATTATAGGAAAGAGCGGGAAATTAGTAGGATATGAAGGAGGACTTTGGCGGAAAGAATGGCTATTAAAGCATGAAGGTTTTTTGAGATAATGAAATAATTTAGTTGAATTATATATTCTAAGTTAAAAAAAGACATAAAAACCCCTTTTTTAGAGGGAGACGAGAGGCTCTGGCCGTGCATAGAAGCGGTCAGAGCCTTTTTCTGCCGCGGGCGAGGTTTCAAACAAAGGTAGAGTGCAGGTCATGTAGAGTTTTGCATAGCAGAGACTTCTATGTTGGAAATTTAAAATAGATGATAAGATAACAAAAAAATGGCGTGTGTCATTTTTATATTTTTTTAAAGATAGTATTTAAAGTTATCAGAAAATTATGTATAATACTATTCAAGAGTACTTGGTCTTATTTTTAGTTGTTATATAGAAAGAGGGGAAATGGTCTATGAAGAAAAGGTTGTCATTGATTACAGCATTTGCACTTTCAACAAGTGTGTTAGTTGCAGGATGTGGAAATGGGGAAAAAGCATCAACAACTGAAAAGGGAAAAGAAGGAAATCAAGCGCTTGCTGATAACCAAGTATTAAATTTATTAGAAACAGCAGAAATCCCTTCTATGGATACGTCAAAGTCAACGGATACTGTATCGTTTCGTGCATTTGTAAACGCTATGGAAGGATTATACCGCTTAGATAAAGATAATAAACCAACGTCTGGTATGGCTAAAGATGTCAAGATCAGTGCGGATAAGAAAACATACACATTCCATTTACGAGATGCAAAGTGGTCAAATGGAGAGCCGGTTAAAGCACAAGATTTTGTATTTGCTTGGCGCCGTGCTGTTGATAAAGCAACAGCATCGGAATATGCGTTTATTTTGTTCGATGTTAAAAACGCTGAAAAGATTAATAAAGGAGAATTGCCGCTTGAACAGCTTGGTGTTACGGCAGAAGGTGATAAAACATTAGTGGTTGAGTTAGAGAAACCGACACCATATTTTCTAGAGCTTACAACCTTCCCAACATTTTTCCCATTGAATGAAAAATTTGTAAAAGAGCAAGGTGACAAATACGCATTAGAAGCAGATAAGTTATTATATAATGGACCATTCATGATGAGTGAATGGAAGCATGAACGAAGTTATCAGTTAAAGAAAAATCCAAACTATTGGGATAAAGGTAATGTGAAATTAGAAGAAATTAATGTAAGTGTTGTAAAAGAAACATCAACAGCTGTAAATTTATATGAGAGCAACGAAGTAGATCGAGTCATTTTAAGTTCGGAATTTGTTGATAAATATAAGAAAAGTGAAGAATTTAAATCGGAATTAGAGCCACGCATGTATTTTATTCGTTTCAATCAGAAAAATCATACTTTTGCAAATAAAAAAGTGCGTGAAGCTATTGATTTAGCATATGATAAAAAGGGAATTGCCAATGTGATTTTAAACGATGGGTCATTACCTGCATATTACTTAGTACCACAAAAGTTTACAAAAGGGCCGGATGGAAAAGACTTCCGCGAAACAAATAAAAACTTTCATGAGGGTAAAGATAATGCAGCAAAAGCGAAAAAACTATGGGAAGAAGCGAAAAAAGAGTTAGGTCAAGATACAATTACAGTTGAAATGTTGAACTATGATAAAGATAACTTGAAAAAAGTTGGAGAATACATTAAATCAGAGCTGGAGAAAAATTTACCTGGTTTGAAAGTGAATATTAAACAGCAGCCGTTTAAACAAAAGTTAGATTTAGAAAAGAAATTAGAATATGAGTTTTCTTTATCAGCATGGAGCCCGGATTATCCAGATCCAATGACATTTATTGATATGTTTATTACAGATAGTGCATTTAACGAAATGGCATATTCTAATAAGAAATATGATGAGTTAGTTGCGAAAGCAAAAGGTGAGTTGTTAACTGATGAGAAGGCACGCTGGAAGGCTTTTTCTGAAGCAGAGAAAATTTTATTTGATGATGCAGCAATTTCTCCGGTTTATCAGCAGGGCGTTGCTTTTCTTGAGAAATCCAAAGTGAAAGGAACCGCTAAGCATACATTTGGAGGAGATTTTAGTTATAAATGGACATATATTACAAAAAAATAGTCCGATAAAGATGCGTGAATATTGCGCATCTTTTTTGCTGTGAGGAGATCATGACAATGATAAAAGGAATGAATCATCTTTGCTTTTCTGTTTCAAACTTAGAGAAATCTATACAATTTTACGAAAAAGTGTTGGAAGGGAAGGTACTTGTAAAAGGTAGAACACTTGCCTATTTTGATTTGTGTGGAATGTGGGTTGCGCTAAATGAAGAGAAGGATATTCCAAGAAGTGAAATCTATCAATCATATACACATATTGCGTTTTCGATAGAAAAAGAAGATTTTACAGCATTAATACATCGTCTTAAAGTGAATAACGTACATATTTTACAAGGACGAGAGCGAGATGTACGAGATTGCCATTCTATTTATTTTACAGACCCAGACGGTCATAAGTTTGAATTTCATACAGGGACGCTACAAGAGAGGCTACAATATTATAAAGAAGCAAAACCGCATATGTTATTTTACTAAACATAGAAAGGGTGAGGGGTTGTGCATGTACTTGTTGTTGGTGGGACTGGAATGCTACAGAAAGTGTCAAAGTCGTTTGCTGAGCAAGGGTACCATACTTCTGTAATCGGACGAAATGTAAAACGTCTAAAGGAGATACAAGATTCATGTCATGCTCCTGAAAGGATAACGTGTTTAGCGGTTGATTATCATAATAGTGAGGACTTGCGTGTTAAAATTAAAAATTCCATTCAAAAAAATGGACCAATTACGCTTGTGGTCGCTTGGATTCATTCTTCGGCTGTAGATGCATTGCAAATAATTAGCGAGGAGATTGAAATACTTTCGAAAGAATGGGAGTTGTTCCATGTACTTGGAAGCAGTACTTACAAATCAGATAAAAAAGTAAGATACTCTTCTTTATGTAGGTATTATCGAATTATATTAGGCTTTATGGTAGAAGAAAAATGTTCTAGATGGTTAACACATGATGAAATTACTAGTGGAGTTATAGCTGGAATTCATCATAAACAACGGGAGTGGATTGTTGGAACATTAGAGCCATGGGATGCTAGACCGAGTTGGTAAAGGAGAAGACGATGATGAAAACAATGTTATATATTACACGTTACGGGGAAACAGAATGGAATGTAGAAAAAAGAATGCAAGGTAGAAAAAATTCAAATTTAACGGAAACTGGAATACTACAAGCAAAACAATTAGGGAAACGTATGAAAGATATGGCACTAGATGTTATTTACAGCAGTCCAAGTGGAAGAGCAATGCATACAGCTCAGTTAATTAAAGGAGATAGAGATATTCCAATTGTAACAGATGAACATTTATATGAAATTGATATGGGAGTTTGGGAAGGACATACACAAGTTGAATTGCAGGAGAAATATGCAAAAGATTTCGATTTATTTTGGAATGCACCGCATCGGTATGAATCGAAATTAGGAGAAAGTTTTTATGACGCGAGAGAGCGTGTGCTAAAGGGGCTTACATACATTCTTCAAAAGCATGAGGGAGAAAATGTTTTAATTGTTTCTCATGCTATTACTTCATTACTTATGATGGGGCATTTTGAACAACGTCCTATTGAAAATATATGGAATGGTCCTTTTATGCATAGCGCAAGTTTAAGTATGATTGAATTTAAAGAAGGAGAAAGTACAATTCACTTATTTGCTGATATTGCGCATTTTGAAGAGAGGTAAAAGGAGAAGCTTTATAAAACAATGATTTGCTCTAATAGACAAATAGACCGCTTAAAGCGGTCTATTTGCATTTTTGAAATAACGAGGAACCTTTTTGATATGGTAGAGTAATATATTATATTAACGACCAGAGCGCCCAGAACGAAGTTGTCAACTACGTTTAGAGCGACAAGTGCGCTTAGATTTGTAAGAACGGTAAGATTTGTAAGAACGGTAAGATTTG
>NZ_JBALLY010000133.1:0-25574 GCF_036963045.1 Bacillus sp. JJ864
ATGATCATTATAACGTATTGAATTTTATAAAAATTGAGAAAATTATAACTAAACCTCTTCTTTTATATTGAAATAAAAAAAGTCCGTTATACATAACGGACTTTTTTTCAGGCTATATTTACTTACCTAAATTTTGAATCTTATTTTTTAAATCTTGAATTTGTTGAACTGTCTGCATAAGCTCCGAGTTCTTGAATTGTTCTACATCCATTTTCCCTTCTTCTACCTTCTTCATAGTTGTATCAATTAATCCATTTAACTTTTCATTATATCCAACAAGTTGCTGATGAATATCCTTTGCTACATCAGGAGGTGTCAAATCATTAAAAGCTGAAATATCCTTTTGGATTTCTCTGAGTCTAGTTTCTAATTCTTTGCGGGCAGCACTATCGTTGATTGCTTTTTCTACTAATCCCGGCGCTTCATTTGCAAACGCACTCACTTCATTAACATAGTCTATTGCCTTTTGAGCATAGTCAATTGAATTCTTACCTTCTTCAATCATAGAGCATCCTGTTAAACCAATTACCATCATAAACAAGAATAACAAAGTTTTTTTTATCGTCATTTATTTATCTCCCCTAAATTCGTATAAATCCACCTATTTCTATTTATTATTAACTTTTAGAAAATAAACGTCAAGTAACTCCTAAATATACAATAAAGGTTGATTTTAAAGTTACTTTTTGTTTGCTTCACTTTTTTTCGGTACTTTGCAACTAGATGGTAAATCCATTGACCACGTATACTTCGCATAGAAGCGGTCAGGGCCTTTTCCTACCTCATGCAATGTTTAAAACAAAATGAGAAAGTAAGTGCAAATCATGTAGTATTCTACATAGCAGAGACTTATATGTAGAGAAATTAAAATGCATATATATGACTTACTACTCTAACTTTATTATGTTAGGCACATCTTCTCTTTCAAATGTTTTTGTGTATGTGTTTCCATCGGGAGTAACAAATAGTAAAGTAATCTTACCGCAAACACTGGAGTAAAATTGAAATTCCCCTTGTGAATTTGTGACAGCACGTTCTTTATTAGAGATTGAACCTTCATACACTTGTACATCAAATAACGGCTGTCCCTTATGATCTACCAAAACAGCTTTGATTTGAACGGCACTTGCTCTACAATCTAAATTATTTTCATGACTTATTTTATTATATGCTGCAATTCCGATTCCAAAAGTAACTATTACAAAACATGTAATAAAGACTACTATTCTTCTACTTTTCAAGACGAATCACCCTCTTTTATTTAGGATGAAGAGAATTATTTTGAGAGAAATCTTTGCTTTTTTTAATTTTAAGTTGTTTTAATTGTGCCACAATCATAATGCTAATGACAACGAGTAAAAACCATGAACTAATTTTTCCAATGTGAACGAGTTTCCACGTTCCATGTTGATTTGGATATTGCCACGCTCCAAAGAAAGTTGCGATATTTTCTGCAATCCAAATAAAAAAACCAATCAAAAAAAACGAAAGAACAAGCGGCATTTTATATGTGACCTCTTGCAAAGAGAAATGTACAAAAGTACGAAAAAACACTACAAATAATAAAGCCGTTAGAACCCAGCGGAAATCATACATAAAGTGATGTGTGAAAAAATTAAAATAAATCATCGCTCCTAGCGGAATTGTCCATATCGCATTTGGCCATCCTTCTACTTGCAAATGAAACCTGCGCCATGCCTGACATATATAACTCGCAACACTTGCATACATGAAACCACTATAAAGCGGTACGCCCATTACTTTTGTCCACGCCTCTTCCGGATAAGACCAAGAACCTTGATGTACTTTGTATATTTCTAATGCCAATCCAATAAGGTGGAAAACAGTAATCACTTTAAGCTCGTCTTTTGTTTCAAGCCCGCTTTTATACATGCCGTATTGAATGAGAAGGCAGACGAGTAAGATGAAATCATAACGGTATAGACCCGGAATATGGATTACCTTCGAAAGAGCAAGTGTCAAAAAGATTAGTACAGGAAAAATGCAGGAAAGAGCTTGTTGATAGCCAAAATAAACTAATTGTCGTAAATAAATCATTGTTACTCTCCTCAAAGTGTGTATCTATTGTTTAATTACCATTCATTTTTTGAAGATTTTTCTACAATCTTTAGATTCAGAAAAATTTGGTAATCGTAGCGTTTAATTATTATAACGCATTTATTTTTATAAAAGTTTAGAAAGTTGGAATTATATATTACTTTTTATATGAAAATGAAAAAGGAGATGTTCACATAGACGCCTCCTTTCATTCGCTATCATTTTTCTGGCTGTGCTAATCGTACGCTATAAAACCTCATGGCATGGAAAGAACCTTTCATAAGAAAAATACCTTGTTTAATTAATGTTTTTAAACGATATTCAATGAAATCATCTCCTACACATTGTTCAAAATGTCCTAAAACTTCCCCGACTAATCGAGCAGATTTATAAAATTGATTTGTAAATCCATCAGTTTCTAAACTTCTAGCACATTGTACGATGAAATCATCGATATAATCTTCCGGAACAGAAACAACACAATTATTCTCCCAAATACGTAAAACGGTGTGCTCTTCACGTAATGTTACCCATTCATTTTCAAGTGTTTGTCGCTCTTCTTTTGCTAGAGGAGATGCCCCTTTGTAGCTTTCGTGTATTGCGATTAACTTTTCAGGAACAATTTCTCCAGTATGGCGGACAGTGTAATCTAAGTTTGGTTTATGGAACAACTTATTGAAACCATCAGCTGTATTTATGACATATATATCATTAGTAGCAGCTCTCAATAAAAATAAAACAAAAGTAAGCCCGACATGTTCACAGGCATTATTTCCTGTCCAAATTGTAATCGGAACATGAGATGGGATTGTATGTAATTTCCCCATAGCTTCTTTCATTTCTGGCAAATATTCCTCATAACCGTAATCTTCTAATGGTATTTTCTCCTGTAGCCATTGCTGCCGTGCAACTCGCCCTTCTTCTTCATCTAAATGAAAAAGAGGTCCAACAGAAAAAGCATCGGAAAACAATAGAACATGTTCATCGTGAATATTGGCTGTTTTTAAAGCATATTTTAAAGATCCTGCTGCGGAATGGCCAAAAACGATATGAACATGTTTACTTTTTGTGATATCAGTTTTATGTATGTACTGTTCGATCAGTTCTTTCGGTGTATTTGTAAGTGCATTTAATGTTTCTTTATTAAAATGAGTTTCTAGTGAATGAAGTTGTGTAAGTGTCTTGAAGAGTAGCTCTCTTGCTTCTCCTTCAGTTAAATGATTGATTGCTTTTTGTAGGTGATTTAGCATTGTTTCTCCTCTATCAATGTATTTTTATTAAGCAGTAATCGGTATATAAATCCATTTTAATTTTTTTACATATAAGTCGTGGCTATGCAGAATACAACATGACCTGCACTCGCTTGCTCCTTTTGTTTTAAACCTGGCATGTGGCAGGAAAAGGCCCTAACCGCTTCTATGCATGGCCAGATGCTCTAGTCCTTCCCTAAAAAGAAAGAGGTTTTTATGTCGTTTTTTTACTTGGATATATAGAAGGCTTACGTTATTCCTCTTCCTCTTCTAACCAAGGGATACAATAGTATAACTCACTTAATTCTTCAGGAAATCCCCAAGCGATTTCCATGCTATTACTTAAAAGGTTAGATAACCTCTCAGCATAAGGTGTATAGTAAGATTCATCTTCTTCACATAAATCAACTAATTTTGCAAACATGAATGAAATTTTATTATAAAATTTTCCACCTATATCTCCATACGATCTTGTAAAATCTACACCCATTTCTACATAATACAGCATTAAATCGATTGTTCTAATAGGATCTTCTGTTGTTTTTTGAAAGCTGAGAATTATTTTTTCTAAATCAGCAAGCCTTAATTTTGGTAAACTGCGCTCTGGAAAAAATTCATTTTCAATTTTCTTTCGTAATTGTTTATGTAACTCTTCGTTCACTTCATCACCTAAAAATCTGCTGGATATATATTGTTGCACTTCTTTATTCATCTTAAATAAATCAACAATTAACGTAATTAATTCTGTCTGGTTATATTCTTTTAATTCTTTTTTTAAAGTAGGGATTTTTATTTTTTGCAAAAGTGAACACTCCTCTGTTTATATTGTAGTTTATATTATCTAGTAAGCAAAAAAACTATTTGTAATCAATGAAATTAAAGATCTAATTAAATAGAATTTATTACTGCTTAATAATAAACAAAATAGGTATACTATCGTTTACTTAATAAAACGTACATCTAATGGTAAAGAAGTACGCTCTTTTACATTATTTCCCCATCAAAAACCAAGCTGGTTTATTTTTTGTCGCCCGATTTCCTTTCGCCATATAACGGAAATAAATGCTATGTTCTTTTAGTGGGAATAAAATTTTGTTAAGCTTCCAACCGCCGATGATCCATAATGCTCCACCGTGATGGCGTTTATCTATCATTTCAACATTGTATTTTTTTAAATATGCCATAAGATCAAACTTCGTTGTTTCAGTCTGTTCTTGCTTTACATCTTGTTTTGTTGTTATTTTTGATTTTCTATTTGTAATGTATGAACCAAATAAAAACCAAGCTGGTTTTCCTTTTGTTATCCGGTTTCCTTTTGCCTTATAGCGGAAGAATATTTTCTTTTCTTTTAATGGAAATAAAATTTCATTTAACTCCCAACCGCCAAGAACCCACAATGTACCTCCAATTTCACGTTTGTCAATTACATTTACATTGTGTTTTTGAAGGTATGCAATTAAATCAAAAGTTGTATTAAGTACTTGTTCTGTTTTCTCTTTATTTGAAGTAACTACCTTTGTTTCTTCTTGCTTTTTGAGATCGACATTAAACATCGCTTGTTGCATCATCATATGTGCGAATACTTCTTGTATCGTTGTTTGAATGGATTTTTCAATCGCTACTTCTACTGTTTTACTTAATAGTTCTGTTAATTCATCGTTATGATTATCCGCTGTCTGTTGCGGGACCTCTGGAGCTCGATAGCCCGGAGCTTGAAATCCTTCATCGCCATATGACTCCATAAACCAAACAGCAACTTTAAAAACAATACGATAGATTTGCATAGAATCCACCATACTGCCGTAATGGACATCATGATCAGCCTTATTGCCTATGGAACGGATTAAATCAAAATAACCACGGAGTGTTTCATCGATAATTCCTTCACGAAATAATTTTTGTATACGCTGAACGTACTTTATCTCATATACGCTTTGTAATTTTTCTTGATCCCAAATTTCATTTACTACAGCTTCAAGAAATAGGCAAGCTTTCACAATTGCTTCATGTGGATCTTCGTAGATGTTCTTTTCTATGCTATATGCAATCTCGGCTAAATTTGGATATTGCGGTTGCAAAAAGGAGAGTACATAATTATCTTTCATGACTCCCTCCCATTGTTAATTTTTTCTATATATTTAACTATAAAATATTCCCTTTGATTGAACAATGGATATTTTTAAACAAAAAAAGCTCACTTTTTCTTGTTCGGATTTTTAAAGATTTAATATGTAATTACAAATAGAAAAACCCGCAATACCCTAAGATTGTATGCAAGGTATTACGGGTTTTTCTATTTGTGCAATAATTTTTTTATGCATTATAACGATTTCTTCTTCGTTCCATTCTCGTCTGTCCTTGAACTGTTCCAGTATCGTTATGTTGCTCAGTTGACGTTGTATGGTAAGTCGGTACTTTTTCTTCATAATTTCGTTCATACGTGCGAGTGTCTCTCTGTTTAGAAGATTTTTTACCGAACTTTAGCATTTTAAATTTTAATCTCGGTAAACTCGGAATGCGAATTTTAAATGTAGGTCTCATTCGCTTCTTTTTTTGTTGAAATGCGCTTGTTTTTTCTTGCTTTCCATTATCACGGTGCAGCGCGTTTGCAAGCAAACCGCCAAGTAAGAAGCCTGCCACTAAAATGACTAAATACAATCGTTCTGTTGTAAGTAGGTTCATCATTCGCTGAAGAACTGCTAGTGATTGAATTTGCTTTACATCCCAAAGCATTACGCCCCATAATGCAAGAAGTCCTAGTGTAATGGCATATGTACGGAATCGGAATAAAAACGGGATGACAGCAATACATGCAGCAATTTTTGCGTTTGCTATTAAAGAATCAACTGTTATGTATTGATTCCAAATTGACATTAAGAGTGTGATAAATGCTGCGTATGCTACCCAACTAAATATTCGTGAATGCATTCGTTTTGCATGATAGCTCCCAAAACTAGTTAAAAACAATAAACCACCTATATATAATGATAATTGTAGCGGCACTTGTTTCATTAAACCTGTAACTGGGAACAGGACGCTGAGCACCATTAACAGTACATCAAGTTTTTTCACAGTTCTCAAACCCTTTCATCTTTCTAACTTCTATAGCATAATGGTATTTTTCTTGTTTGTATATGTACACGTCAATAAGCATATGCACACAAAACATCTTACTCCTATTCATACTAAAAAGTAAATAAAAAACATAATGATAATTGACAATAGATTATTACATTTATACTAGGAAATGAAAAATCCCGTTCCTTTTCAATAAGCGGGATTTTTTACATAGTCATATGTAAGGCTATATCATATCTTTTCGGTACAAATTGATTACATCTTTTAAAGCTGCGGCTGCCGCTCCTCTTGGATTGGAAGCTCCGCCAATAGAAGAAACTGCTCCCATTGTGTCAGTGTAAAAGGTAATTCCTTTTTCTGTTCCTGTAATACTTGCTAGAGAGTGGTTCTGATCTACTGCATAAGGTTGTACTTCAAGCCGCACTTTACCGTTATCGTCTGTATATGTTCTTGCTAGTAGTTTGATTTGTTTTCTTTCTGCCTTTACTTTCTGTATATCTTGTTTTGATACGTTTTCTATTCCTTTCATACTCACATCTGCAAGTGTATATTCTGTGTGGAGTAAACTGTTTGATAGCAACAATAATTTACAAGCACTATCCATTCCACTCACATCTAATAAAGAATTCGTTTCAGCGATTCCTTTTTGCTGGGCATGCTGTAATGCTTCTTCAAACGTTGTATTATCCTCATGCATTTTCGTTAATATATAATTTGTTGTCCCGTTTAAAACGCCTTCAATGCGCTCAATTTTGCATCCCGCTAGGCTAAATTGACCAATATCTAGTGTAGGAAGCGCTGCAGCTGTTGCACCGCTATAGCGAATGCGTACATTTGCGAATTTTGCAGCCTCGTTTATCTCTTCCCATGATGTCACAAGTGCCCCTTTCGAAATAGCGACAATATCCATTCCTTTTTTTATAGCTTCTAAAATATATTCCTTTCCAGGCTCTCCATTTTGAAGATTAGTTGGAGTAGACTCGATAAAAACATGCCCCTGCATGTTTTCGTAATGAACTGGATGTAGTTCCATGTATCGATGTAAAGCTACTGATCCATCACCTAGTGTTAGTAAAGTATCAGCGCAAAGCCCCTCTGAATGATATAACTTTACATCACGTCCAATAATCCCAACAAGAAGTAATTCTATACCGAACTCTTTATAAATAAATGTTGCTTTTTCATGAATGAGTTTTACAAATTCTTTTCCAACGGTGCCATATCCAGCAAGTATTAATTTGATTCGCATATTTTCCTCCGCTAACTTATTAATGTTTATTTTTTTAAAGGCAAATATAAAACAAGTTGCGGTCCAATCGGTCCTATTCTACGATGTCCTCGATCTTCAAATCCAACTGTTAAATATAATTTTTGCGCAGGAATATTTCTTTCATTGACCTCCAATACAATTTCTTCTATATTTAGAAAATGTAAACCTACATAATTTGGTAGCAGTTGCAATGCTCGTTTTGCATATCCGTTTCCTTGTTCAGTGTAATTGATTGAAAATGAAGTGAGTAACAAAGAGTTTTCTTTGTTTGTATATTCTTGTACGCGACTTCCTGATTGCAATGAAAAAATACCTACTGGCTTGTCCTCCGCTAAAATAACAATAGGATTTCGGGTTGAATCCTGCTTTACTTTGTCTAAAAGTTCCATTGGATGAGCAGTAAATTGCACTTGTTCTTCTGGTAATGTATAAGTTTGTAAAGCTTCTTTATATTCCTCTGTATATGGAACAAGTTGAATAGATTGATTCATTTTCATTACATATATCCCCCAGTTCTAAAAACGTATGTTTCTTTCCATACAAAATCATACAATATTTTTGAGAATAAATGAAATTTTCAGTCTCAATAACGATAAAATACTCCCCGTGTAATGTAACACGGGGAGTATTTTATCGTTTTAACTGTTGATTAGATTGGTCAACTTGTTCTTGTTTTAATTCATTTTGTTCGTCTTTTGGTAATTGTTGATCATTTTCTTTAACTGGATTTGTCTTTTTGTTTTCTAATAAATCATTAGGCACCTGTGGCATCGCACGTCCTACGATTGCCGCAAGTTCATCAAGAATTCCTTCACCAGCTTTTCCTTCTTTAATACGTTTTCCAATTTGTTTTAAACGCTCGTACGTATCTAAATCGGCCACTACAACTGCGTTAGAACCTTGTGGATCATGTTTTAAGCTCTCTGCAACGGAGTATTTAATTGTTTCTACTCTTGTACGATCTAACTTAGCACCGACATCGATACCAACAATGGAATACTTACCAAGAACAACAGCCGTTGCATCTCTTACACCTGGTATATTTGAAGCAATGCTTGCAAGATGATCAGCTTTTGTTTCTTTTGATTTACTTGTATTTTCTTTATACGTTACGTTTTTTGATGTATATTCTTTTGTATTTGAAGTTGGTTTTGGATTCGCTGCGTTATCATTCTTTTTTGTACTGCAACTTGCTAATAGAAGCAAACAGATACAAAAGTAAAAGGTTTTCCTCAAAGGTGTCACTCCTATTCGTTAATCAAAAATTTGTTCTACACTTTGTAGTTTTTTCACTTTTTCTTCGGTACCACTATTGGCATTAATAAAGATTTGATAGGTGTCTTTCCCAAGTGTTCCTAAAAATTCATAACATAGTACCTCTTTATGCAAGTCATTTACAACGATTGCTTCACGCTCTTCCATAACTTTTAAATTAGGATTGATTTTCTTTCGTGCATCCGAAACCGATAATGTTGGTTTTGGGATTTTTATATCTTTACGAGAAGCTAAATAGTCTCTGGCAGAGAAGCCAACAATCGAGCCGTCATCAAGCGCAATTTTCATTTGAATGGATTCTGGATATATACGTACGTTGTCTCGATTCGTTACGAATGTATAAACACCGATAGAGTCGTATTGTGAACTTTCATATAACTCCATATTTTTGAATTTATTTTGTTTTAAAAAGGAAAGTCCCTTTTCTCCTGCTTCATTTAAACTCATCTTTTGTTCTTTTACTTCACGGTTGTTCATGACCCAAATTGGATAGCCGCCTTGTTCCGTAATGTCCATATTCGTTTCACTATTTGTCTTAGGATCTTTTACTGTAATGCTATAAAATTTTTCTTTTGCTCCTTTGCCGCTATTTTCAGCAGAAATCGTTTCAGATCCCTTTAAGCTAAGGAAAGATTTCGCGATATTTATTGCTTGTTCTTTTGAAATTTTTGGACCAGATATGTGCGTTTCACCCTTTTTTTCTGTTTGCAAACTTGTAAACGTTGGTCCAAACGGGCTTTGTGAATAAGAGTTACTGTTTTTTTCTACTGTTTTAAATCCGTCTATAATCGTGTTATCGGCTGGATTTTTATTAGAAGCAAGCGCTAGTTCAACATCCATCCAACGTAAATTGTTTTTTAGGGCAAGATGCTGTACTTTACGCAGCTCATCTTGAATATTTGCAGCATTATTATATAGTTGCTGGAGTGTATTATATTCTTGGTCATTCAATGGTTCTTTATCTAAATCACGTATAGCTGTACGGTAACTAAATTCTCCGATATTTGATAGAAATTCTTCTGTTTTATTAAACGGGAGTAACGTAAGTGGTAATTGGCCAATATCAGAATGGGCTTGAGATGTGATGCGCCACACATCGGCTAATGCAGGTGATAATGATGTGCGTGAATTCATTGCTAATGTTGTTCCGATTTTGTCATGTAATAAATCGACTTGATAGGCTAAATCATGGAAAGCTCGCTGGTAGCTATTTTCAGCGTGTATTAATACCGCATTTTTTTCTTGGTGCTCTTTATAGCCCCAATATCCTGTTCCTACAACTCCGATTGTTAATAAAACAATAAGCAAACCTCTAAACATATCTCATCCACCTCCTAACTAGTGACAAAAAATGTGTCTTCCAATTTTCTTAATTTGCTGGCGACTCCAAATCCATTTACTTGTTGCTGTATCCGGATTAAAGTAATAAAGTGCTCCTCCAGATGGATCCCATCCGTTAATTGCATCAAGTACGGCTTTTTTTGCAGTTTCATTTGGTGTTAAATTGATCTGGCCGTCTGCAACAGCAGTAAAGGCGCGCGGCTCATAAATAACGCCTGCGACTGTGTTTGGAAAAGATGAACTGCTAACACGATTTAAAATAACAGCTGCAACGGCAACTTGTCCGATATAAGGTTCACCGCGCGATTCTCCGTATACAGCGTTTGCTAAGATTTTAATGTCATTTTGCGAATATCCATTCGGAACATTGGTGCCCTTATTTTGTGCCGGTTTATTATTTTGGTTGTTCGCTGTGTTACTTGGTTGTTTTTCATATTTTGTAGCTTTAACGAGTTTTTGTTTTGTCGTTGCACCAGCAAGTCCGTCAACCTTTAACCCGAATTTTTGCTGGAAATTTCGAAGTGCCCAATATGTACCCCACCCAAAGACACCATCTACTTTGCCAGTGTAAAATCCAATGTATTTCAGTCTTGATTGTAGCTCGATTACATCTTCCCCAGAAGCTCCTTTTTGGATAATTTGATTTGAAAAAGCTCCTACCTCCTTCTCATGAACACTACTTACCAACAAAGTAATCGCCGCTGTAATGAGCAGAAGCGGCACTTTGAAGAAAGCTTTACGCTGCATAGTTCAACCTCCTTGGATATGACGATGATTTCAAGGTTATTTTTTGTAAATAATGCGGTTTTATGTAATGAAGACAAAAAAAGGCACATTCATATGAATATGCCTAAATGTAAACACTATAAAGTGAAACTTTAATCAGTGGGTTTTTTTCATCCCGCACTGATTATTAGTTGAACCAATCGGGCTTTTNNCTAACTTCTTTGCTTTTGCTGAATTTTGAGATGGGAGTATTACTGCACGTTAATGCGGGATAAAAAATGCTATAAAGGAGCTTTAATATGATACGGTTATATACTCGTTTAATTATATGTATCGGCCTTGCCGCAATTATATTATTTATTTATAAACCTTTCTCCGCTGTCCATGCACAGCCTCCATATGCGAAATGGGGAAAGATCGCGGTGCAAATGACAAAAGAAAAATACCCGCAAGCTGATATTATCGATTACCTTCATATTGGAAGAAGACCGAAAACAGGAAATGTATCAGTTGAAAAATTTAAGTTATGGTTGCGTGACAAGAGCGGAAAAGAATTTGGAGTATTTGTTGATGTAGAGTTTGAAACAAAAACGGAAAAATTTATCAACATTTCTTTCAAAGAAACTCCAAGATAAAAACAACACGCAGTGCCAAAAGAAGAAGCTTTTTTCAAGACGAAGCAACTCAAGTCCATTGCGGAAGTTTGTAAATCATGGCTTTAAAATCGTATGTAGTACAAATTTAGTGAGAGGTTTGGTGAATTTACGAAACAAAACCTCTCTTTTTTAGTACACTTCTTGTAAATATTTCACGAACAGTTTGAGCGGTACTAAACCTCGTTTAGGCATTTGACTTGTAATAACTGCGGTGAGTTCTAATTGAGGTACAATTAAAATATATTGCCCGCCGTATCCCATCGCAAAATATGTATGGTATGGTACGTTGCATGTGTCTCTATCTAGGACCCACCAATGATATCCGTATGCCCCAATATGTTCATACGTCGTGAATCGTTTTTGATGCGATTGTTCGATCCAGTTCGAAGACACGAGTTGCTTTCCATTCCAATAGCCGTTTTGCAGACAGAATTGACCGATTTTCAGCATATCTTTGGGTCTCATTTTCATACCAAATCCGCCAACAAAAATGCCCTGTGGATCTTGTTGCCACTCATAGTTCGTAATATGTAACGGTTCAAATAAATATTTCTCAGCAAACGTCGCAGTTGACATCCCTGTCGCCAATTGCAAAATATAACTTAATACATGTGAAGAACCAGAATTATAATTCATTTTTGTCCCTGGCTGTTCAATGATTGGTTTATTAAGAATATAGTCAATCCAGTTTTTTGATTCTACAAAATCATTTGGGAAAATAACACCGTCACCAAACTCTTTCCAGTCTTCTCCCGTTGTCATCGTTAATAAATGATACATTGTTAATAGCTGTTTTTCTTTTGGTATATTAGGAATCCACTCTACAATAGGTGTATGAATACTATGGATATACCCTTTTTCAAGTGCAATACCAATTAGAATAGAGATAATACTTTTCGTTATCGAATTAATTTTATAAACATTTTGTGCATAATTCTCTGTTTTATAATATTCAATAACGATTTCTCCTTTTTGATATACGAGAAAAGCATTTACTTTCTTCTTTTTCAATGTATGTTCTAATTCTGGTAAGTTCAATTTAAACTCCTCCATGATTACTTAGCACTAATTTGACTTATTATAACGAAATTTATAATGAGAAACAAAAAAGAGTAGATTTTTTCTAGGCTACCGCCACATGCCCAGCAACTTAAGAATTAAAACAAACGAAGCTGGGATACGTTTGAAAATAGGATATCTTATAATACTGTCATGGTTATTAGAAAGTTTAATTTCGTTGGTTGTACCCTGAATAAAACTGTATTTTGTATATAGATTCAAAAAACACGATACCCTTAGGTGCATTTTAAGGCATTTAATTTTACAAGGATCTTTGAAAATCACAAATTCAGCTCAAAAAAACTGCACTCCCAATTGTTATACTGTGTCTAACAATTGGAGGTGCAGTTCAATCATTGATATTGCTGTTTTTTGTGGATTTAGATTTTACCAAGTATCAGCGTGACTGTATTGAACAATTTGAGTTGCTTGTTCTGATTGTGAAGGAAGTGTTAATCCAAGAGACAAAATTGCTGAAAGAGATAGCCCCATTATAATTCCTGTAAGTCTTTTCATTATTTTAACGCTCCTTTTTCAAAAGTTTTTTCTTTAGCTTGATGACTAAGATAAAAATATTCACTTGCCTTAAAATGATTATCTTCATCATAAAACTTAATTGCTAATTTTTCAGTATATTCTTGAGTGTAGTTGAATAACTTTTCTTTATCAAAATACGGAATCGCTTTAAGAATGGTTTCCTCAAGAATTTCAGCCGTTACACCTTTATTCATTCGTTCTAAAATTGAAAAATGATATTGATACTCTTCATTTTCTATTTGTCTACAAATAATTAATCCTCTTTCAATTAATTCTTCAGCAATGTTTAATTCTCCTAGCTTAAAGTGTTCTCTTGCTTCGAGAAAAATAGCTTTAAAATGATTAGGAATCTTATGAGTAACTTCGGATAAATGACGGATAGCCAATGTAGATAAATTTTGACTGGCATATAAAAATCCTAAATTACTACGTACTCTTAAAACCAATGTATCTTCATTTTGTTTGCGTAAAATATTTATTGCTGAATTAAAACTTTCTTCTGCTTGTGAGAACTGTTTTATATCAACGCACGCTGCACCAAAAATATTATCACAAGCTGCCGTATTATTTTCATAACCAACATGTTTAGAAAAGATTTCTCTAGCTTTCATTACATGTTTAATTGCTTCTAATGGTTGATAAGTATGAAGATAAAAATTAGCGATGCGATAATTAAATTCAGCCTTCTCAAGTTCATCTAGTACATGTTTTAGTAAAGCTTCAGCTTTTTCATAATGATCTCTAGCTTCATTATTATTTGTTAGAATTGTTGCGTGAATAGCTTTAAAGAAATGATAATAATAAGATAGGAAGTTATCTGTTTGGTTATATAATGAGTCAACTTGATCAAAGCTTGTTGGAGTAATACTCATACTATCAACTAATACTTTGAAGCGAAAATCGAGAAGGGAGTAATAAAATAATAAATTTGTATCTTCTTTAAGATTCCTTATCATTTCGTCGATTTCTAGTTTTAATTGTTGTGCTTTCTGGCTACGTTGAGCACGAATTTCTTGATACCAGGTATTTAATAAATTTGTAAGCTTCTCGTTTCCTATAAGCTTGATATTCATAATATCCCCCACTTCTTCTTTTTTATATTAATATTATCAGAAAAACAATGTAATAAGATGGTAATCTAATTTGATAAAAAATTTTCTGAATAATAAGTTTTTTGTAACTATATTAGGGGTACAGACCGCAAATAGAAAAAAATACGCTAAGCAAATTTCGACCTGAAAATAAGTAATCTTAACAAAGATAAGAGTATTTCAATAAATCCCAACATCATTTGTGTTGCATTACAACAAGAAGAAACTATTAAAATCGGTTGCTTTTGCAACACAATGAAAACATGGCGAAATTAACTAAAAAACTCTTAACGTGGTTTCTTTCCAAAATGCAGACGATACCCCCTCTACTCTTACTGTATTCATATGGGCAGTATGTTTAAGGAAGCGGCGGATTATCCCATTCTTCACGTTTCCAAGGTGCTTGCCGAGGATCGCTATTTTCGTCTGAATTTATAAGATAAGCTGGATCACCATAATAAAATGTATCGGGCGCAGCTAAATATTTTGTCACACCATCAATTGGATCATTGCTATAGAGAGTCCATGGTTGATTTGTTTGATCCCCTTCATCAAGACGCCCATTATTTTTTGTGATATCTCCATTATAACGAATTTGCACGCCATCTTCTTTATCCCATTTCATCGCATGAGCTCCTCCGTCAACACCAATTAAGGGATGCCCATCATCTTTTGGAACTTCTGAACATGGCTTTATTTTATAACCATTGTGACTTGATATAAGCAGATGTGTTGGAACACCATTTTTTAAGTAAACAAAATACTTTTCCCAATCGTGTTCATGGTTGTTAATCCAATCATTATCAGCATAATAAAGCCAATATTCATATATTTCACATTCTCCTTTTTTCGCAATATGAAAATAGACAGCTGGTTGTTGCTGATTGGGACCACGATTTGTTAACCTTGTTGATCCAATTCCTGTTACAGCATTTCCAATTTGAAACGAATTTCATTTTCTTTATTATGTTCAATATCGTTATCATAAGACTGGAAACGGAATGCGTGAGGGAAATTTTTTTCCCCTGTATCCATCCAATCCGTTCCATCAAACTGAAGCGTTGCTAAATAAGCAGCCGGATTGGGAGCCGCTTCAACATTTGATGAAAGAATTCCAAAAGATACCCCTATTGCAGAAAATGTTATGAGTGCTTTTTTAAAGACATTTTGTTTATTACACATAATTTTTTCACCTACTTTATTTCGTATAACAATAATATAATGCATAATTTCAATTTTAAAATATGCTTATTGTTTAATCGTTTATAATTTTGTCCGAATAGTCCAAAGCTCTGGGAAAAACGATTGATCAAGCACACGTTTTAAATACGAAACGCCCGAAGAACCGCCAGTGCCCATTTTATGACCAATAATACGTTCTACTGTTTTCATATGACGGAAGCGCCACTGCTGCAGCCAATCTTCAATATCGATTAGCTTCTCAGCTAATTGATATAAATCCCAGTATTTCTGCACATTTGAGTACACTTCTAACCAAGCTGCTTCTACTGTCGCATCCGCCTCATACGGTTGAGTAATATCTCTTTGAAGAATGCTTTTGTTAATTGGAAAGCCCTCTTTTGCTAGTGTTTGAATTGCAACGTCATATAAACTCGGTGTGTGAAGCGCCTTATGTAGACGAGTATATAATTCTTCATCCTTTTCATAGATCTTAAGAATATGTGGTGTTTTATAACCAAGCGCAAATTCAATCATCCGATATTGGTATGATTGAAATCCAGATGATTGACCGAGTGAATCGCGGAATTCAATATATTCTGCAGGTGTAAGCGTCGCCAGAATATCCCACGACTGAATAATTTGCGATTGAATTTTTGAAACGCGCGCAAGCATCTTAAAAGCAGGTGCAAGATCTCCATTTTGAATGGACTCAATAGCTGCTTCTAACTCATGCAAAATTAATTTCATCCAAAGTTCACTTGCTTGATGAATTACAATGAACAACATTTCATCGTGATGATTAGACAGTCGCTTTTGACTCGAAAGTAAACTGTCTAGTTGTAAGTATTCTCCGTATGTCATGTTGTTACGAAAATCTGTATGAATTCCTTTTTCCATAATCACTTTTTCATTCTCAGTCATATGTGTACATCCTCTCTATGCAGTATATATTTATTTTTATAATGGTTTTAATACAGCACGCACTGGACTACCGTCTGCATCTGTTAACGAAAGCGGCAGGGCAATCAGTTCGTAGTCTCCGTCTTGTACACTTTCTAAAACAACATTTTCTAAAATATGAATACCGTATTTAAATAACTCATGATGTGCTGCTAGCTCTTTATCATCAAGTGGGTCCACAGACGGAACATCAACACCAATTAAACGTACTCCCTTTTCATGAAGGTAAGGTGCAAAATCTGTACGTAAATACGGAATCGTTTCAGGAAATATATGCGGATTTGTTTTTGATGAGGTACGTAATAATAATCTACTTACCCCTTCTAAATCATAATTTTCAAGTTCTTTTGCACCAATGCTTTCGTGACCTGTTACATCTATAATTCGAGCAGGACCGATGTAGATGTTAATATCAAGATCACTTACTTTTTTACCATCATTATCGAAGTGAAACGGAGCATCAATATGTGTGCCGGTGTGAATACTCATCGAAATTTTACCAACATTAACCGATCCGCTTTGCTCTTTTGTCCATGAAACTTCATAAGAAAAAGGTGTATCACCAGGCCAAGTGGCAATATCATTGTTTAGAGGTTGAGAAATATCAATCCACTTGTTTTCTTTCATCTTTATGCCACAACCTCTCGTCTATTTTCAAATTGTTTATACTCCTCTTCTACCATAATCTTTTTCAAAATTTGGACAGCGTTCCATACTTCTTCATACGTGTTGTATAAAGCGACAGGAGCTAAACGAATGCCATTTGGAGCGCGAAAATCAGGAACAATTCCATTTGCCTTTAATGCCCTGCAAATCCGCGCCGCTTCTTTATGTTCTAAATAAATATGTCCGCCTCGTATTTCATCCTCTAACGGATTACCAAGTGTAAAGCCCATATCTGCTAATTCATGTTGTATAAGGTTTATCATATAACGTGTAATATGCAAGGATTTTTGCCGTAAGCGCTCTATACCGGCTTCTTTAAAAATTTCTAATGAACCGATAAGCGGTGCAACACTTAATACGTGCGGTGTTCCAATTTGATAGGCACCGGCATGCTCAGCTGGTGTAAGTTCGTGCTCCATATCAAACTGTTTATCCTTTCGAGAGCCAAACCAACCCGCTAATCCTGGTAGACGATTGAAATGTTTTTTATTTACATACAAGCCGCCAACACCGCCTGGCCCGGCATTTAAATATTTATAATTACACCAAACTGCAAAATCGACGTCCCATTCTTGAAAATGATGCGGAATAGAACCGATTGAATGGCAAAGATCGAAGCCGATATGAATCCCTCGTTTATGTGCTTCTTCTGTAAGAAGTTTCATATTTAAAATTTGTCCGCTCCGATATAACACAGCTGGAAGTACAATGAGTGCAATATCTTCTGTCATTGCGGCAATAATGTCCTCTTCATTTAACGTTCTTCCATCCCTGCTTTTCACTTGAACGAGATGCTCAGCAGGATCCAATCCTTTTAAACGAATTTGGCTTTGCAAAGCATAAATATCAGATGGAAATGTTAACTCATCGGCAAGGATTTTTGTTTTTCCTTCTTTTGGTTCGTAAAACGTAGCAACAACTTGATGTAAATTCGTTGTCGTGGAACCGGTTACAATTACTTCTTCTGGCGTGGCGCCAATCAGAGGAGCACTTAATTCTCCTAATTGCTCAGATAAAAAATACCAAGGATGCTGTCCTTCTGTCCAGCCATCAATACCGAATTGTTTCCATGAATCTAGTAATGTTAATAAAGACTTCTCAGCTCGTTTTGATAAAAGCCCAAGTGAATTTCCATCTAAATAAATGGTTCCTTCTTTTTTATAAAATTCATGTTGAAACGATGCAAGCTCATCATTACGATCACATTGACGTGCATACTCATTAGATGGCTCAAATGGTTTTGTGTACATTCTATCACCTTCTCTTGAATTTTCTTTTAATTCTAATTAATAAAAATATACCATCAAAACTGACATAGCGTCAATGACATAACGCCAGTTGACAGTGTACTGCCGTTTCCTCTACAATGAAGTTAATTTTTCTGATATTTCAGTATAAAGGTGTGGTACATATGGCTCAAAATGCTTTTTCGGCAAGACAACGCCGTTCGCTAGAAACAAAAAAGAAATTATTATTGGCTGGGCGTGAAGTGTTTATAGAACAAGGCTTTCAAAAAACAACAATTTCCCAAATTATAAAAAAAGCAGAAACAGGATATGGAACAGCTTACGTATACTTTAAAAATAAAGATGATTTACTTATTGTCTTAATGGACGATGTGATGAACCAATTTTATACAATTGCAGAACGTGTTTTTCAACCCGTAACAAGGCATGAAGCCCATAGTATGATTCAAAAACAAGTTCATGCATTTTTACAAATGGCAGAAATAGAAAGACAACTACTACAAGTTGTTGAAGAAGCAATCGGTACTTCTAAAGAAGTGCGGAACAGATGGGATGCTATTCGAGAACGATTTATTGAAAGAATTGTTCAAGACATTACATATTCACAAAACAGCGGTTTAGCACGAAAAGATTTGAATTGTTTTTTAGTAGCAAGAAGTTGGTTCTTTGCAAATGAAATGTTTTTATGGGAAATTGTACGAAATGAACGAGAATTTTCTCTCGAAGACATTGTACATACATTAACGGAAATGTATATGGGCGGGTTGTATTCATGATATATAGTTTATCTTTATTCTTTAGAGTATTTTAGGTAATAAAACATATTAGTATTATTTCCCTGGTAAGCGCATATTCTGACATATAAAAAGAAAATCCCCTAAAAATCTACTTTTTTATGTGGGAATATAAATATGTCTATGTAAATAATCTATTGAATTCCCCTTCTCCCTTTCGATATGATGATATCAAACTGAATTTCAATAGAAAGTGAGAAACAAATGACAGAAAAAATCGCGATTATTACAGGTTCATCAAGCGGATTTGGGCTTCTTACATCATTAGAGTTTGCGAAAAAGGGATATCTTGTCATCGCTACGATGCGAAATGTTGAAAAACGAACAAAATTACTTGAAGAGGCAGCGTTGTTACATATAGAGCGTAATATAAAAGTCCATCAGCTTGATGTAACTTCCCAAAAATCTATTGAGAATTTTATATCTTTTATCAACAATCTTGGACGGGTAGATATTCTTATTAACAATGCAGGCTATGCAAGTGGTGGTTTTGTAGAGGAAATTCCACTTGAAGGATATCGTAACCAATTTGAGACAAACGTATTTGGAGCCATCGCAGTAACGCAAGCGGTTCTTCCGGTGATGAGGAAACAAAAACACGGAAAAATCATTAATGTTAGTAGTATCAGTGGAAAAATGGGGTTCCCCGGCCTCTCTCCTTACGTTGCATCTAAATATGCCCTTGAAGGCTGGAGTGAATCTCTTCGTCTAGAAGTAAAACCATTTGGAATCGATATTTCATTAATTGAACCAGGATCATATAACACAAATATTTGGGAAATTGGACAAAAACTTGCGGAATCTACCTCTGAATCTGAGTCCCCTTACAAGGAATACATGAAGAAAATTGAACAACATATTCATAACGGGAGTGAGAGTTTTGGAGATCCGCAAGATGTTGCCGAGAAAATAGTAAGTATTGCACAATCGCAACATCCAACTTTACGTTATCCAATTGGAAAAGGGGTAAAGTTAATGATTCTATTAAAGAATGTACTGCCGTGGAAATGGTGGGAGTTTCTTGTTTTAAAGCGTTTTTAATAGCGTCAAAATACGACGTAATCTCATCAAGACTAAATTAAAGGGTGATACATATTAGTTATGTATCACCCTTTTAACACTTGTTGTACATAGAATCAGATGCTTAAAAATGCCCTAAGATTTAAAATACGTATTTCCCAAATAGTTTTATTTTGGAGGCTCAATCTATTTTTTTGTAAAAAATATTTTTTTATTTTCAGCATCTTCCCAAAGATAATGAAATATATCTTCAAATGTTTTATTTTGTTTTGTCCAATTCTCATTGTACTTAATGATTTTTTCAGGTGGTATCTGATTCTCCTGCCATACCTCACCATTTGTATGTACATTTTGTGTAAATGCCTGCATTTTATCTATCGCCTGAACAAAACGCGCTTCCTTCGTTTCATTTGCTTCATATTCATTCCAAAGTTCGTGGAATTCAAGTTCTAAATCATTTGGCAACTCATTTAACAACTTTTGGATTGCTTCCTCTTCTCGTTGTTTCTTATTTATTCTAGCAGAAGAATCATGTGCATATGTATCACCGGCATATATTTCACCAAGATCGTGTACTAATATTAGTTTTAAAACTCGTTCTAAATTAAGCTCCTCTTCTATTTCTTTATGTAATAAGAGAGCAAACATACACATATGCCATGTATGTTCTGCATCATTTTCATGACGATTATTTTTAGAAACTTTTGTTTTTCTTTCAATCGTTTTGAACTTATCTATTATCCGTAAAAACTCTATTATTTGTTCAATTCTCTTTTCCACATTTGCTAATTCCCTTCTTCAACTACATTTTTAACCAATACTAACCATACGAATTAGCTTCTCTAACACTTCCGCGACACCATCTTCATCATTAGATTTTGTAACGAAATACGCAATTTCTTTTAATTCACTGATTGCATTTTCCATAGCAACCGGAAAACCACATGCTTGAAAGAGATCTAAATCGTTCCAATCATCACCAAATGCCATTATACTGCTCATAGGTATTTGGCTTTCAACGCAAAGGTCCATTATTGCTAATTTTTTAGAAACACCTTTAGCCATAATTTGAATTAAAGTTCCTGAATCGGTGCATACAGTGTTTACTTTATGTTCAAATTGCATTTGTAATTTCTCGTAATACGGATATTGTGTGATTAATAATTTTGAAGCCTTAATTTCTTTCAGATCATCTAACGAAACGACAATTGGATTTACAGTTGCATTCATAGCTTTACTATAATCTAACGTCTTGTTGCTATACCATATATCTTCAGATTCGATAGAAAGACAAGCATCTGAATGATGGGCAATTACATATTCAATAATTTCATTTGTGATAGCTGATTCAATTGGATAATGTTGTCTGTACTCTGATGTATGATCGATGATTAAAGCGCCGTTGTAATATACAATCGTTCCCATTTCTTGAAGTTCTTGAGGAAGAAAGTCTTTTACTGAACGCGGGGGTCTTGCAGTCGCGAAAATAACATTTATTCCTTGTCTATAACATTCGAGGGTAGCTTGTATGTTTCTATTAGATATTTCTTTTTGTGAATTTAGTAGCGTACCATCTAAGTCTAAAACAATCCCTTTTACATTTGATATAAGCTCCATGTGAACATCTCCTTGTGCGAAAATATCTTTTTCATATTCTACATATAGTTTTGAAATCCTCTTTGTTTAAACTTAATAATAAAAACAAACAAAAACTTGACAAAAATTTTTATTTGTGTTATAATTATTATTTTATTCATTGATAAAAGTCGTAAGGCGTGATAAATTAACCTATATAGTAGTTAACTACTATAAACATATTTATTAGGGAGGCTTAATCAATGAAGATTTCAAATGGAGTTGCCACACTTGCATTAAAAATACAAGGTTTCATCTTACATCCTACCCTTATCTGGGATGATGAAGAGGCTGTTTTAATTGATACCGGTATGCCCGGTCAGTTGGAACAAATATGTACTGCGATGAATGATCTAGGAGTTCCTTTTGAAAGATTAAAAGCAGTCATTGTATCACATCAAGATATAGACCATATCGGAAGCCTTCCAGAAATAATACAAGCATCCGCTAATCAAATTGATGTGTATGCACACAAACTCGATAAACCATATATCGAGGGAATATTTCCCCTTATAAAAACAGACCCTGAACGCATGGATAAAGAAGCGTGGGCATCTCTACCTAAAGAAATGCAATTGTTGTATACGAACCCTCCTAAATGTAAAGTAAATCAAGTTTTAGAAGATGGACAAGAACTTCCGTATTGCGGAGGAATTCAAGTGATTCATACACCCGGACATACTCCGGGGCATGTTAGCCTTTATGTAAAGAAAAGCAAAACTCTTGTTGCTGGCGATGCTATGATATGTGTAGACGGTTCTTTACAAGGACCTGTTCAGCAAACAACGTTAGACATGAATGCAGCTCTGGGTTCTTTAGAGAAATATTTAAGTTTTGATATCAAATCAGTTATTTGTTATCACGGAGGCGTATGTATGAATGCTCCAAAAGAACAAATTCAAAATCTTGTAGAGCGAGTTGAGTTATAAAACCCGATGATTATGTATAAGATGTGTGACTTATTATACTTAAGAAAGAAGTAAAATAGATGTTTTAGATACAATATCTTCAAAAGAAAAGCCTCTTTAAGATTCAATTAAAGAGGCTTTTCCTGTCTCCTACAAGGGGGCATTTCTTTAAAATTCGGGCTTATTGAGGAGCTTTTGTTTGAAGCAGCTTCAATCCCATACCGATAAAAATCATCCCTGTTATTTTATTTAGCACCATTCCTACTTTTTCATTTCCTCTTAGTTTTTTTGTAACATAAGAAGAAAAATAAGCGATAAATAGACACCACGATAATCCAGTTATCGTAAACGTAAGTCCTAAAATAATAAACGATATAGGATTAGAAGCTTTTGGATCTATAAATTGCGGGAGAAATGCAATGAAAAATAAAGCAACTTTTGGATTTGTAATACTTGTCAACAGTCCTTGTACATATATTTTTCTAAGGTTCAGTTTGTTAGAAGCATTAGCTTGAAAATTTACATTCGTTTTATCAATCATCATTCTAATTCCTAAATAGACTAAATAGATCACACCTATAATTTTAATCGTATTAAATAGGATTATAGATTTTGTAAGTATGATCGATAAGCCGAAAGCAACTAATAATGTATGAACAAGAGAACCAGTAATAATACCAAAGACAGAATAAACACCAGCTTTTCTACCTTGTGAAATACTTCTTCCTACTATATACATTGTATCTGCACCCGGTATTAAGTTTAAAAGTATTCCCGTGACTAAAAATACCTCATAATTAATAATCCCCTGCATCTTGACACCCCTTTTTTATTTTCCGGCGCCCTTATTCATAATATAATGAATTGTATGAAAACAACAGGTTTTACATCATATCTTATTTCTTCCATAACGCTTCAAATTATCGTTAAACACACTTTTTATTTCTTCTTGATATTTCTCAGGATAAAGTGTTTTAAGATGATTAAAAACCTGTTGATTTGCCCATACATGATAGTTATATAGATTTCCTATATGATTAGCTATACAATCGCCTCCTTATCGTTCCTCCTTTTAATATTCCTTATCTAAATAAATTATTTCTATTCACCTTTTTCAAACAGACAATAGTCATACATATCTCATTGAAACCAACGATAAAACTTCCATATAAGGAAAAGGAAAATCATATATCCAAAAAAGGAATAAGAATGATGCCATGCTTCACTATGAACGAACCATCCTAGCTGTTCTGCAAATTGTTCGGAAATACCCATACAAAGTCCAATCAAAATGATAAATATGATTTTTGAATATGTAGGTAACATTTTCATCATCCACACAAAAAGAGCAGTGAAAGTAGGTAATATGAATAAGGTAAAGGCGATATTGATTGTAAATATATGCGGGAAGGGTCTCGCTGGAAAGGCATACATGTGTTTACTGACGAATAATAAGTCTAAATATGTTCCGATTAAACTAGAAAAAATGATCGTGGCTACAATAGCTTTATAGTCATTCCTCATCTGCTTCTTCTCGGAGCAAGACATTTTTTTTGACCAGAATGGCAAGTTCAATTTTTTCAAGCGTTTTGCAATATTCGTTATAAATCTTTCCATCTGTACTTTCTCCCTTATCAATTAAATAATCCATAATGCGCCAGTCTTCAAACCAGTCTTCACTTTCTGCTTCTTCATGATTAAGGTCTTTCCATGCGTATATGAATCGCGGGCTATATAAGCGATTCGCACCTTTTCTTAATTGACAGTTTTTTATTCGTCGCTCATAAAATGCACGGGAGAATGATTCGTTTACATCATAAAACAAATGCGGCCAGTAGTCTTTTCGCGAACCAGTATGTGGATGATCATGAGCCCAGTTTATTACTCTTTGTAAGATGTTTTCGCGGCGAAATAATAATGAGTATAATCGTTTCCCGAGTAGAATTCGTTCATGGAGGGAGATGAAATGTTTGATCGTATCACCGAATAGCAGTGTTTTTTGTTTAGTTTCATCTTTATAGAGTGGAAAAAGAATATGATTAAAGCGGAAAAAATCGTATAGTTTGAATGCAATACTATTCAATACCGTCTTTTTAAAATATTCATTTTGAATAACCCTTTTTTCTAAATAGCTTTGTTCATTAATAACGGTGGCAATGGCTAATGTATAGCAGTCACCTGTGCTCCAAAAATAGTTCCAGATCGTTTCCATAAATGTTGATACATGAAAAAAGGGTAAAAGATAGAATAAGTTTTTTTCTTTTTTTATACTTTGTTCGTACAGCAAAAACTGCGGAAATACATCCTGGAAGATTAACCAGTTACCTCGTTCTAAAAAAGAAAAGAAGGTGAGTTGATCTTTTTCTGACAATAGTCTTGTATATAACTCCCCTTTTAAATCGGTCATATTCCAACCACCATTACGCGATACCATATGTCCAAGCAATGCCCACTGTATTTCTGGGTATCGGAGGTAAAAACGATAATAAGCTTGCGTTCGCGTCACATTATTTTTGTTATGTTTCCTTGTTTGGTCATTGATTTGATGAATGAGCATCCTTTCTTCTTCTGTTAACTTCCGTGTTTTAACGGGAAGTTGTTTGTTTTCACATTTTTTCTTTAGTTCATTTTTTACATCTAAAAGAGAATGCGGCATTGTTTTGGAAAAGTCGTTCCATTTCTTTTCCCGATCGTTGTAGTGCATTCCTCTTCCTCCCGTTAACATGAATGTTCTTGTATCATTTTATTACGAACGCTTTGAATAAATGATGATTGTTTCTTATCGCCATGAAGGGGTCACATCACATCGCTATCAAGCTAA
>NZ_JBALLY010000134.1:0-334 GCF_036963045.1 Bacillus sp. JJ864
AATTCAACATCATGCATACTATACAGATAACTCCACTTTTTAACCATCATTCCTAATAGATCATGTATATTTACATCATCATTTACAATATAAGAATTCTCTAACGTATCTGTAGATTGCAATTTAAATTCATTGGTTAATTCAGCAATATACTGTATTTGTTGATATAACGATTCTAGTACTTGTGTTTGGCCATGATATTGATCTTCTAAATAAAATAATTGTAATCTCATTGCTGTTAAAGGCGTATTCATATCATGTCTTAGTTTATTTAAAAGTTCTTTTTTCATTTCCTCTTGCTGTTTAAGTTCTAATTCACGATATGTAGTTCTTT
>NZ_JBALLY010000134.1:357-2481 GCF_036963045.1 Bacillus sp. JJ864
GGGAGCTTTTTATCGCTAGCTAAATGTCGAATCGTTTTATTTAATATATTTATTTTATTTAATAGCGAGTTAATTGATTTCGAGAATAAAAAGGCTAACAATAATAGTGATATAAAAAAGATAACTAGCATTGTAGGATATGCAAATGATTCATGAAAAGGAATGTGTTTGTTCTTCGCTTTAAAGACACTATCATAGATAACTGACATAAGGACACTAATCAATAGCAATAACAATGGTACGCTACTAATAGCGGAAAATAATAATATCTGGTATTTCTTCTTTAATTTCATTTCTTCATATAGGTATTTAATCGATACCCTTCTCCATATATATTTTGAATAATTTCCCCGTTTTTATCATTAATTTTTGTTCTAATTTTTTTTATATGTACATTCACGATATTTGGATTTCGATCTTCAAGTTGCCATAAGTAATCAAAAAAATGTTCTTTCGTTAAAATCCTATCCTTATTTTCATATAAATAAAAGAATATTTTACGCTCAATCGCGGTAAATACAACTTCATTATGCAAGCTATTTTTGAAAACCTTTTTATGTTCTGCATCGATATATACATGTTTGATTTGTGTAAAAGTACCATATTGATTATCTAGCATTTTCTGCATCCTTAATAACAACTCTCGAGGATCAAAAGGCTTTATCATATAATCTTCCCCGATTGTCAATCCTTGGAGTTTGCTATCTATATCACTTCGAGCAGATAGAAAAATAACTGGAATATTTAATCCGAGATTTTTTATTTTCTTTGTAATTTGATAGCCATCTTCACCTGGCAACATAATATCCATTATGACTAAATCTATCTCATGGATGATTTCATTAATATTCTCCCCCTCTTTCTGCCAACATACATTGTACCCCTCGCGTTGCAAAATTTTTTGCAATAAATCACCAATCATCAAATCATCTTCAACTATTAAAATATGATATCCATTCATTATGCAAACCTTCATTTCACTTTTTTGTTGATAAATTCCTTAGAAAGCTTATATATCTCATCAGCCTGATGTAAATAAATGCTGTGCGTCCCCCTCAATTTTATAACATCTGCTATTTCAAGTTGTTCTGCAAATTCTTGATAATCTTTATAATGTTGTTTTGTATATCTCGAGTTTTTATCTTGATCTGCAACTGCATCTAAAAATAATATAGGTGTTTCTTTTGGTATCGGAAGGTTAACGGATTTTTTACTGTTTTCGTAAGAATGTAAGAGCTCTTGTTTCATATCATCATTAAAAAACTGTTTATACGATATTGCTTTATAAATTTCTTTTTCATGTTTAGTTAAAAAAGATTGTCGAATCACTTCAGGATTATAAGTAGTAGAAGGTAGAAGCCGATGAATACCCATTTTTGTTAAGATATTTATTCCTCTTATTTTTAATGTTGACTTATCCACTTCGCTTTTATATTTCACATACTGCTGAGGTAAACCAATATCTAACGCAATAACCCCCTTGATTTCCTCCGGATATTTTTGTGCCCAATAAATAGCTTCTATTCCCGATATTGAATGCGGAACTAAAATATAAGGAGGTTTATTTCCACTTTTAATAAGTACTTCTCTCGTTTGATCTAATATTTTATCAATATCCCTTCCATCGTTAAAAACATCACTGTTCCCATAACCCGCTCTTTCTACTACAGCAATCTTATCTTCTTTTGAAAACTTACTATATACTTCTTTCATTTCATAAACAGGAGCAGCGATCCCAGAACCAGACATAAATACATATGTATCCTCACCACTACCTTCATTAATATACATTCATTTTTTTGTTATTAAAATTAACTAACGTTCTCTTACTTTCAATTAACGCTAATTCCTTGTTTAATTGGTAGTTATGGTATATACATACAGATACTGATACAAGTAAAATAACCGCAATGAACGCAACAAATATATTTTTTACTACTTTACACAATTTTCTCATAGAATTCTCCTTTCAAGCTATATTGAAAGGATACGAGATAAAAATAAATTTCTAATAAATTTTTATCTATATTTTTTTAACATATGCTGCTATGCAGAATAAAACATAACCCATACTCGTCTTCTCCTTTTATTTTAACCTTGCCTGTGGGTAGAAAAAGGCCCTGA
>NZ_JBALLY010000134.1:2532-9542 GCF_036963045.1 Bacillus sp. JJ864
TCTCGCCCCCCTAAAAAAGGTTGGATGCTGTTTTTTCAACTTGTATTTATATAAATTAATTTATAAACATTTTTCAGGATCGATTTCAATAAACTCCCATTTGCCTTTCGTATTCTTTTTATATTGCATGGCCAAAATATCTGTATCATTTGTTAGTTGAAAAAATACAAAGCGATATTTGTTCCCATCAGTTCCAATCACATCAATTTGTTTCGTATAGCCTTCTTGTTTTGTTGGAAGTTTTTCTTTTACAAGTTTACACCAATTCCCGAACTTCGTATCAACAACCTCCTCTGCATTATGTTGCCAAAAATGATATGCTGCACATAAAAAATCTTCACCGTATAGCTCGATATCAGCAATTTTGTATGAATTGCTTTCCCTTTCTATGTAAATATAGCCGTAATAATAAGCAAAGTATGTTCCCCCTTTAGCTGAACCTTCAATCGTTTCCATTTCAAAAAAATAACGAGTTGCCTTTGGGTATTTTTTATCTCGATGTAACGGTTCTAATTTTATTAAATTGATATGTCCAATTCCTTCAAACGAACGGAAATAGCTTTTATAGGAAACTCTTTTTTGATATTGACTTGTAAAAAAGTTAAAAGCAATTGGATACGGTATTTTTGACATTCCAACAGTCCCGCATCCTCCCTCTTTATTTTTCGTAAGATTTTCAGCTTCTCGTAAAACACTAAAATAATGAATAATTGTATTTTCTGGTGAGTTCATAAGCGAAGGGGAAAGAACGATTTGATCGTATTTCTTATCAATGAAAGGATCAAAAAATTGATAGTTAAAGCGATTATTAAGAACATGAAAGCATGACGGACGAAAATATTTTTCTATATTCTCTTCTCTTTCTATTCTTTCACCACGTTGCTCGTTTCCTTCTTTATTTTTTTGCTTTTGCAGAATTGCTCCCATAATGATTACATGTGTATTTAAATTTTCCCTCTGTATAAATCGTTGAAAAAACTTCATAATTCCACTTCACCCCAAAATCATATATTTTTTAAAATGTATGATTTCACAACACAATTAATCAACAAAACTCAAAAAATCTTGCATCTATTTCATAAATCACTTTCTTACTTGTAAATATATTTTTTGACAGTACTATACATAAATTTACTAATATAATAGAATGAAAAGGAATGGAATTATTGAAATAGAAAGAAGGACATTTATGCGTAACAAATCATCTCTTGTAACTTTATTTAAAAGAACTCTTATTATGTGTGTAGGAATTTCATGCATATACGGAGTGTCTACCAGATCAAATCACATTGCAAAAGCTAGTACAGAAGATTCTTCACAATCTGTTCAACTAGTAAGTGAAATACAAACTGCACTAGCTCCAAAAACGACGCCAGAACAATACAATGGTCAAGTTAGAAAAGTTGCTTATCTTACATTTGACGATGGGCCAGGAAAATACACAGCTCAACTATTGGATATATTAAAACAAAATGATGCGAAAGCTACTTTTTTCCTAATTGGCTCTAACGTGAAAGAACATCCAGATTTAGTAAAACGAGAATTAGCAGAAGGTCACTATGTCGGCATGCATAGTATGTCACATGACTTCGCGAAGCTATACAAGCAAGGCGGTTATGTGAATGAAATGAAAGAAGATCAAAAGTTAATTTCTAATATTATTGGACAAGCTCCAAAATTAACACGTCCACCATACGGTTCTATGCCAGGCCTCAATGAAGCATTGCGAAATCAAGTCGCTGAAAATGGTTTGCGAGTATGGGACTGGACTATCGATTCTTTAGATTGGAAGTATAATAAAATGCCAGTGGATGCTGCTTCTACTAAAATTGTAGAAAATGTAATTGCAGGCGCAAAAACAAACAGAGAAGTAATCCTGCTTCATGATATTCATCCACAATCTGTTTCTGCCGTATCTGCTATTATTAAAGGGTTAAAAGAAAAAGGCTATGAGTTTGACAGTTATAATGAAAACGAACATTTCGAATTAAACTTTTGGCATGATAAACGAATTTAACATATATAAAAGGGCTGATTTCTATATTATAAGAATCAGCCCTTTTATAATTTACATGTATGCAAAATCTACTTTTCAAACGCATTTCTAATTCACTGGATCTATATCAATATAGAAATGTTTTAACTTGCCAGGATTTAACACGATATAAATAGATCTAATTTTATTTCCTTCAAATTCAAAACTCATTACCGCTTGTATTCCAGTACGATTTCTGATTACAATTCCGGGACAGCCATTTACCTTTGTTTGCATCATATAGTATTCGTCTTGATTCGCAAGAAATTTTTTTGCTAAAACAATAAGAAGCTGTTGTACACGCACTGCACCATAAATCGGTTTAGCTGCAGCGGTTACTTTGCCGCCGCCATCTGCATAATATGCGATGTCTTCCCCTAGAACTTCCATCATTTAATTTGTATTTCCTTGCTGAATAGCATTTATAAAACATGTAATGATTTGTTCGTGATCTTCTTTCACACTTTCGACCACAATTTGCTTTTCAAGCTCTGGAAGCACCTTTTTTATCCTGCTTAAGATTTTACGGCAATTTACTTCTTTTTTTTGCACAATTTCAGCAATCGTTTCATAGTCATATTCCAAAACTTCACGGAGTATAAAAATAGCTCTTTCAATTGGATTCAACTGTTCAAATAGTACAAGCAAAGCATATGACATATCATTTTTCATCATCATTTCCTGTAATGGATCTGTCTCAATTACTGCAATTGGTTCTGGTAACCATGTCCCCACATATAACTCTCTTTTTTTCTTAGAAGATTTCAACAAATCTAAACAACGATTGGTAACTAATTTACATAAAAATGCTTTTACATTTTTGCTGTATTTCAATTCGTATTCATTCAATTTTATAAATACATCTTGTATAACATCTTCTGCATCAGCAATACTTCCCGTCATTTTATAAGCGAGTGAGAAAAGAAGAGGTTTATGTTCAATATACAATTGACTCAGTTCAGCGTTTTCCATTGAAAAAATCCTCACCTTCTATTTCATTCGGCGCAATTAGACAAGTAAACTAGCCTGATCCCACGTTTTTTCACGAATACGTGCACCAATCTTACCCGATAAAATGAAATCAAGTCCCCACTTTTGAACCCAAACGAAGCCATTATTAGGTCCAAGACTAATACAATATAATTTTACCGGATACGCTTTGTGAGTAATTGAGTTAGATATTCCATATATCTCATTCTTTAAAATTTTACTTAATCTTGTCGCCTGAGGAATTGCTTCTTTACACGTCATTCCATCTACTTGATTCATTTTTTTGTCAACTACTCTTGCACAGTCTCCGATTGCAAATATATGTGAATGTCCTTTTATGCAGTACGTATCAGTTACTAATATTTGGTTCTCATTCGACAATGGAAGCTGAAATGTTTCAATGATAGGATTCACTTTCACACCTGGTGTCCAAACACATTCTCCCGCTACATATGTTGTTCCGTTTGTACAAAGTAACTGACCATTTTCAAATTTCTTCACTCTCGTTTTAGAGATGCATTTTATTCCAATCTTTTTGAGTTCATATGTTAATCGTTCACTTACTTTTACTGGAACCCCGCGTAATAAATGTTCTTTTGAATCAAACAAAATGACTTCTACCTCGTCTGGATTAAGCCCTACTTTTTGAACTTTTTCTTTAAACCAAACACACATTTCTGCAGAAGTCTCAATACCAGTAATCCCTCCTCCAGCAATAGCTATACGCAATAGTTCTCGCCTTACTTCTTTATTTTCTTCTGTTTTTGCTAGTTGAATTAAAGAAAGCAATTTTTGTCTTATCTCTACTGCGGTCTTCGTACTATTTAATGTTGTTCCGCCTAACGTACTAGGAATTTCTTGAATGACACTCCCTAGAGCGAATACAAGATAATCATATTTTATCGTTCTTATTCTTTCGTCTTCTAATTTTATATCTATTTCTTTTTCAGAATGATTACACGTTATCGCTTCTCCTTTTATAAATTCCATTCCATCTGTACAATACCTTTTTAATGGAACTTTTAAATCCGCATCTTCAACAACTGACTTAAACAATAAAACCTTCCGAAAATGAAACGAATTTTTATCTACTAACGTAATTTTCACTTCTTTTCCTAACGAAGAACCTAATTCTTTTTTTAATCCATTTAATAAATTTATACCAGCAAATCCTCCGCCTAAAATAACAATATGTTTCATTTTAATTCCCCCTTTACCCTTAAAACGATTTGACCTATTTGCTTGTGACATATTAAAAGGAGAAATTTTAAAAAATAAAACAAAAAAAACATCCCCTAAATGAAGGGGATGTTACTGTTTATTTTGCTTCTTTATACATCGCTTCTACTTGTTTTTGAAGCTCTTCGTTCTCTAAATACTCATCATATGTCGTTTGTTTATCAACTAAACCGTTCGGTGTTACTTCAATAATACGATTTGCGATTGTTTCAATGAACTGATGGTCATGAGATGTAAATAAAATTGTACCTTTAAATGCCATTAAACCGTTGTTTAATGCTGTAATAGACTCAAGGTCTAAGTGGTTCGTTGGATCATCAAATGTTATTACGTTTGCACCGCTTAACATCATTTTGGAAAGCATACAACGTACTTTTTCTCCTCCAGAAAGTACAGAAACGTTCTTCTTCACTTCTTCACCAGAAAACAGCATACGACCTAAGAATCCGCGTAAGAAGCTTTCAGACTCATCTTGTGGCGAAAATTGACGTAACCACTCCACTAAGTTATATTCGCTATTTTTGAAGAACTCAGAGTTATCACGTGGGAAGTATGCTTGAGATGTTGTAACGCCCCATTTAAATGAACCGCTATCTGGCTCCATTTCACCTGCTAAAATTTTAAATAACGTTGTAATTGCAATTTCATTACGTCCAACGAATGCAATTTTATCACCTTTATTAACAGTGAAGTACACGTTATCTAATACTTTCTCACCATCGATTGTTTTAGAAAGACCTTCCACTGATAACAAATCATTCCCGACTTCACGCTCTGGTGTGAAACCAACGAATGGATAACGACGAGAAGACGGTCTAATATCATCTAATGTAATTTTATCTAATAATTTTTTACGAGAAGTTGCTTGTTTCGCTTTTGAAGCGTTCGAGCTGAAACGTGCAATAAAGTTTTGTAATTCTTTTACTTTCTCTTCTTTTTTCTTATTAGCATCTTGTGTTAACTTTAATGCTAATTGACTAGACTCATACCAGAAATCATAGTTACCAACATAAAGTTGAATTTTACCAAAGTCAAGATCCGCCATATGCGTACATACTTTATTTAAGAAGTGACGGTCATGGGATACAACGATAACTGTATTATCAAAGTTCATTAAGAAGTTTTCTAACCATTGAATTGCTTTTAAGTCTAAATGGTTCGTAGGCTCATCCAGTAATAAAATATCCGGTTGACCAAATAAAGCTTGTGCAAGTAACACTTTTACTTTCTCTGCACCTGTTAACTCAGACATTTTTTTCGCATGAAGGTCTTCACCAATGCCTAATCCTTTTAAGAGAATTGCAGCTTCTGATTCTGCTTCCCAACCGTTTAACTCGGCAAATTCGCCTTCTAACTCAGCTGCGCGCATACCGTCTTCATCACTGAAATCTTCTTTCATGTAAATTGCATTCTTTTCTTGCATTACTTCATAAAGACGTGTATGGCCCATAATAACTGTTTCTAATACTGGATATTCTTCATATTCAAAGTGGTTCTGTTTTAAAACAGCTAAACGCTCACCTGGTGTAATATGAATGTCTCCTGTTGATTGATCAATTTCACCAGATAAAATTTTCAAGAATGTAGATTTACCAGCACCGTTTGCTCCGATTAAACCGTAACAGTTACCTGGTGTAAATTTTATATTAACATCTTCAAAAAGTTTACGATCTGCAAAACGTAAACTTACGTTACTTACTGTAATCATGTAGTTCCTCCTAGTAATACCGCTGCATCCAGCGTTTTCTCACCGAATGTCCTAAAAGTCGCAGTTTACGACTCACTTATTTTAGACTATTGCTATTATATAGTAGAACTCGAATGAATAGCAACGATAGATTCATTTTCTGCAAGGAAATCAAAGAGCTTTCCGCATTAATTCCCTCATCTTTTTCGCATAAATTCCGCTTTACTATCCTATACATTAAATGTCGTTTAAATACGATTCTCTTCCTACAAATATATATTCCTATTCTGAAAGAAGTTCAGGAAGCATAACTTTTTGTTCAAAACGCGTAGACAATACCATCAAAATTGTCGGACGTCCATACTTATTACACGAATCACTAAAAGTCTCTAGTGATTCCGAGGAACTTGTCGCCACTTTTAGTAAGTAATTATATTGTCCGCTAATTCTGTATAAATCGATGACATGCGGTGACTGTCTACAAAACTCAACAAATTGATTACAGTTATTTGCTTGAAAAAGAATAAATGCAGTCGTATCCTTTCCTAACTTTTTCCGTGAAACAACAGCTTGATAATTCTCAATAATCCCCTTGTCTTCTAACTTCCGGACTCTTTCCTTAACAGCTGGCTGAGTCATATTTACTTCTTTTCCTAAGTCCACCATTGACATACGACCGTTATTTTGTAGTAACTCTAATATTTTTGAATCAATTTGATCCATATACAACTCCCCTTTATTTTTATAAACACAACCAACTAATTTAACAATAAAAAGAAAGCATTCTAACCGAAACAACTTATTAATCACATGTAAATTATACATTCTTTCCCATAAAATATCAGTATTAATTAAAAAGTGATTAAAGGAGATGTTCATATATGAGCTATCATAATAATCGAAATGATGCCAATGTTATAAAGTTTCAGCGTAAAACTTCCAATTTTGAAGCTTGGAAATATGAGTCTATTTATAAATATTCTCCTCTATTTTCGTATAAAAAGCTTTTCGAAGTTTTTTTTCGTATCTTTTCGAAAAAAAATAATTGAATGGCTAAAG
>NZ_JBALLY010000135.1:0-253 GCF_036963045.1 Bacillus sp. JJ864
AAAATGAAACTTCCATAAGAGCTTGATTGGTTCAACTAATGAAAAATTCCTATTTACTTTATCATACCGAAAAAACACAACATATACATTTACAATGCCCTAACAATATAGAAATGAGTGTTACAAATCCTATGTAATTATTACATTATATATACAATCTTATTGTTTTATCTTTATAAATATATCCAATTTAATTTTTCGATATATGAGTAGCGTTTATATAAAATACAATACAACCGCTACTTGCTTTCTC
>NZ_JBALLY010000135.1:298-50125 GCF_036963045.1 Bacillus sp. JJ864
AAGGCCCTGACCGTTTCTATGCGCAGCAAGTTGCTCTCACCCATCTAAAAAGTGAAGATGCTTTATGTTCGTTTTTTAACATGTAATTATAAAACAATCCAATACATGCTTCTTTCATAAATGAAAAGCAGCATGTATTGGATTGTTAAAATTACCATTAGTGTACAAGTGACCATCCCATAAAATCTTCATGAACTTGTCTTGCCCGTTTATCATTTCGATCGTATAACTCTGCATAACTATCAGTTTCTTCATCATAAGCCATCGTATAAATGATTTGTCCATCTATTTCGACTGATAGAACAACTCCGCCCTTCATTTCTTCTACATGTATCACTGCATCAGCTGAAATTCTCACATCAGTCATTTTTTCTTCTAACATGGTATGCCCCCTAAAAAATATTCCTTTCTAGTACCGTTCTTACACATACACACTAAACAGTATACTACTTTAATACAGTATCTTTCGTCAATATAATTAATGGACTTTATGTAAGTGAATGTCCTCTCTACTAAATATACCACTCTCTTAACCTTATCACACACATCTTACTACTAATAAGTGATTTGATAAGGCTCTAAAAATTCATTTTGATTTTTCAACATATACGTCGCGGCTATATAAAACAAAACATAACCGCTACTTGCTTTCTCCTTTTGTCATAATCCTTGCACGTGGCAGAAAAAGGAACTAACCGCTTCTATGCAGAATGCAACATGACCTGCACTCACTTTCTCCTTTTTGTTTTAAGCCTAGCATGTGGTAGGAAAAGGCCCTGACCGTTTCTATGCATGGCCAGATGCTCTCGCCCACCTAAAAAGAAAGAGGGTTTTTATGTCGTTTTTTTTAATTTGTATTTATATTTACAGTCGTCTCTATCTTTATCAAGTATAGTTTTATATAAACAATTCCTCTATAATGAAATTAACAGCAAAATATAAAGAGGTGCTTACAGTGATTTTACATAAAGGAGAAATATTATTTCGCCAAGGAGAGGAAGGCCCTCTATATTTTATAAAAAGCGGTCTATTAAAAGTCGTTCGTGTCCAAGAAGATGGCACACCTTTTTTATTTAACATTATTGTTCCAGGTGAAACAATTCCTCATCACTCTTTAATCTCACCGAAAGAATATCATGGTACTGCAATCGCTTTAATTAAAACAGAAGTAACACCGATTACATGCAACTCATGGTATGAACAATTACAAACAACCCCTGAATCTTATGCCAAGATCGCCCTCCAGCTGCAAACAAAATTACGCATGATGCAGCAACGTATCGACCAGCTTACAACCGTCTCACCAAAAGAACGCCTTTATCGTTTGCAAGAATGGCTCGTAACCTATTTGGGAGATATCCCCATTTATAGAATCTTAACTCAAACTGAAATTGGGCAATTAATTGGCATTCGCCGTGAAACCGTAAATCGTCTCCTTCGAGAACAAACAAAGAACGAGGTGAACTAACACCTCGTTCTTTCTAATTACTGTAAGCTTGCTGCTGGTCCAAAAAATTCAAAGTGAATACGTTCTGATGAAACGCCCCATTCTGTCAAAGCTGCATGAATATGCTTCATAAATGGTACTGGTCCGCAGAAATAGAAATCTGCTTCATTGGAAGGAATAATAGTTTGTAACCACGCTAAATCAACGAATCCTTCTCTATCATAATTTTTTACATTCTTATCTTGCTCAGTTGGTGCAGAGTAGCAAGTATATGCTTTTACTTGTTCATGCTCTTGCGCTATATTTACAACATAATCTTTCATTGCGTGTACATCGCTGTTTAACGCACCGTGAATAAAGTATACATTACGGTTTGGTGATTGCTGAATTAATGTATTTAACATACTCATCATCGGTGTAATTCCTACCCCACCGCTAATTAACACAACTGGTAATTGTGAATCCATATTAAGTACAAAATCTCCTGCCGGTGCACTTAGTGGTAAAATATCTCCTTCTTTTACATGATCATGTAAATAATTAGATATCACTCCCTCTGGACCTTCCATGCTTTTCTCACGTTTTACACTAATTCGATAATAATCCTTTCCAGGAGCATCGGATAAACTATACTGACGATTATGTGTATATGTTTCTCCTTCAATGTTTAGCTGTACACTTACATATTGTCCTGGTAAGAATGGGGATAGCACCCCTCCATCTTCCGGTTTTAAATAAAAGGATGTAATCACATCGCTCTCTTTCTCTTTTTTCACGACAATAAAGTTACGGAAATCTCTCCAACCACCTGTTTTTGTTGCCGCTTCTTCATACATCTCTGCTTCTATACTAATAAACGCATCAGCTATTACACCATAAGCTTCACCCCAAGCATCTAATACTTCTTGCGGTGCATGAGCTACTTCTTTAATCGCTTGCAATAAACATGTTCCAACAATCGGATAGTGTTCTGCTTTAATACCTAAGCTGCGATGTTTATGCCCAATTTGCTTTACAACTGGAATGATTACTGCTAAGTTATCAATATAATTAGCAGCTGCGTATACTGCATTTGCTAAAGCTTGTTGCTGTCTTCCTTTTTTTTGATTTGTATGGTTAAAAATATTTAATAGTTCTGGATGCTCAGAAAACATAATTTGATAAAAACGTGTTGTAATCTCTACACCTTTTTCTTGTAATAACGGTACAGTTGATTTTACGATTTCAATTGTTTTTGCACTTAACATACTATTCACTCCTCTATTTCTTTATCTACTTCCATTGTATAGTATACGCAAAATAGAGGTTGTGATTTTAATCACTATAAACATGATGGTTTTGTGAAAAACATCATAAAGTGAAATTCCCCTTAACATCGTCTCCTTTTTACTAATGAACAATCTATCTTTTTAAAGAAATTCCTCGTGAGATTGAGATAAATATTTCTGTATATTGAATCCATAATAAAAAGACATACTACGTATGTCTTTTTACGGTGCTTGCAACACCTGTTCGATTACTTTTACATCTTTTCCATTTCCAAACTCTGTATAGCCCCAAATATTCGTTTCACCTGTATATTTGTTTACAATAATATCGAGATCATGATATACACGATGTGCATAAACAACATATTCGATATTTCGAGTAGTTACTCCCTTTTTCAAAATTTCATAACTTCGTTTCACATCTCGTTTTATTTGTTTGTTTTTTACCTTCTTCTCAAAATCTTTTAAAGCATTCTCCTGTTCTTGAAACCATTTCGTTAATTGGTCCCAATCTCCATCTGTATACTTTTCTGCTTTTCCGTAATTTAAAAAGTTATTGTAGCTTTCATGTGTTGTTCCGATAAATTGTAGTATTTCTTTCGTCTCATTCACATCTTCTACTTTTGTCATTGATGCTACACCAACTGGTTTACTCGCATAGTGTATAAAAAATTTACTTAAGCCGTAACTAGCGATTCCCATGATAAGAAGAATTCCAAGTATACTCCACATTTTTTTCATACACCCTACCCCTTTTCTTTATGTAAACATTACATTTATTTCTAAAAAGAGTAATATTCTATAAAAAAATGAGGATTCCTGTATAAATTGTTCTTACCATTTCGACAACGTTTTTTTACAAATTACGTGTCGGAAGTTGATCTTGCAAAATAATATTTGCTTGATAGGAGGCATATCCAAGAACTGCAAGTAATAACATGTACAAAATGAACATACTTATACGTGTTTTCAGATTTGCAGAATAGTACTTTTCATGCTGTTCTTTTTCTTCTTCCCACTTATGTAGTTTTCGCTCAGACACCGCTACTGCATCTTGCATCAATAAAAAGTGCTGTTCTCTTTCCTCTTCATACGGGACGTAATCAAGTGGTTCAAATTTAGGATGCAAGTAATCTAAAGCTATTTTTCTTTGACGCTCTTCTTTTGTTACTGTTTTATCTCGTTCTTTTTGACTAAGCATCATCACTTCATGATGCATCATATAGATGGTACGATGAAGTGCACCTGTTTCTCGCATTTCTTCTTTCAAACGTATAATATATTCTTTTACAGTATTTATTTTCCACCCAAGCTCTTGGATTGGTTGATTTCGCTTTGAAACTCTGTGCCATTCTAGACAACCTAATATAAAAATAAATCCAAGAAATATACTTTTTTGCACAATTGCATAACCGAGCAATATAGCAAGGCCAAGCGCCCAAATTTTCGTACTTACAACAGAAACAATTCGTCCACCATCAAGCGGTGATACGGGAATTAAGTTAAAGAAATTAATCATACTACCAAGTACAATTACTAGTGCCCAAAACGGGTCATTCGTTATCATATACAGCGGAATCGCTGGTAAAAAAGAGAGTAAGCCAAATAATGGTCCCATATATGCAATATATGCCTCATCTTTTGCATTTTTCGGCAATTCTTTCATTCCTATAACCGCTCCCATAAATGGGATAAAAATAGCCGGTGATGTCGCGATCCCTTTTCGTCTTGCTGCCCACAAATGACCCATTTCATGAATAAGTAATAAGTATATAAGCGCAACGCCAAATTTCCATCCGTATATTGCTGCATAAGCGCCAAGAGATAGCAACATACTAAATATAGTAGAAAACTTTGCTAATTTCACAATAGCAAATACCCATTTTAATTTAGACAACAGAAAAACACCAAATGCTGCAATAATTCCCCATAATCCTTTTGTATTTTGTTTCATATTCCTCTCCTTACCGATAATCGTTTTCTTTTTATTATGTCATATTTTTTAAGTTTATTGGAAACTATCGTTTATTCCCTCCATTTTTAGCCAATACTATCAATGCAAGGAGGTGAAAACGGTGACATTGCAATCTGTTATGATCGGTGCCTTATCTTTTCTAGCTTCTATGCTAATTTTTTATACTGTTGGACATGTATTACTTTTAGATTGGTTACCCGACAATATTTTTATTAGCTCCATTATCCTTTCTGCACTTATTATCGCTTATTTTATTACGCGAAAATCCATGAGTGTGCCTTCCACAAAAACAAAATAAAAGAGTGATGATATTTTATCACTCTTTTTCTCATTTCCTATAACAACCATTATCTTTCTAACTGCATCTTCTCTCCATATTCTTTCACTATTTCAATAATGTTTTGAAACGCACCTTTCTCTTCTTTTTTATGATTAAATACTTTTAGATTGTATTGATCATAATACGCTTCTAACACTTTTAATTGAGATGATGATATACCGCTAACAGGAACAACAAAGTTCACCTCATATTGTTTATATCCTTCTTTCACTAATTCACCTTGTACTTGTTCACTGTTTTCTTTATTTATTATCTTTTGTACTTTCGAAGGAAATTGCAATTGAAAATAATAATTTTTTTCTTTTTCCAGCTTTTTATATAATGCATCTGAAATCGTATAATACACTGTATAATACACTGTATTTTCCTTTGTTTTAATGTGAAAACGAGTAATTTGTAAATCTTTTTTAGTGATTTCAGTTAAAGCTGATTGCTGCCCCTCCTCATTTTGTGTTAAAGGAGCTGACGGGAATAAAGAAAGAAGTTTTTCTGTATCCACTTTTGATATAAGATAAAAATTTTTTGGATCCGTTTCTTTTTGTAACCACCCTGTTCTCGCTTCTGAACGAAGCCAAGCTTTATATTTCTCTTCTTGTCCATTTTTCTTAACAGTAATTACATATTCAGGTTCACCTAATTCACCAATTACGTTCTGTTTCTCTGCTTTACTTATAATATTAGCCGCTATTTTTGCTTCGTCATCCTTCAATATCGCTTCTTTTTTCCCTACGAGAGATACAATTACTTCTATATTCTCTTCCATAATACGCCCCGCTTCTTTTGTTGATTTTTCACTTTGTTCTTTTTTCTCATCCGTTTGATTACATGCCACTAATAAAAAAAGAAAGAACATGAATAACCATTTTTTTCGCATAGCTCTCATCCTCATTCCTCAAAATAAGAAAAACTTATTATCCTCGTAAGAAAACAAAATCAACCTAACAAATGAAATTCGATATAATATACATGAAAAGGATGTTACAACATGCCGATAAATTTTTATAGTTCAGACAACAAATATACGTATACCAATCGTCAAGCAACAGATTCATGGATACATATGATACAAAATATTGTAGATGTCAAAGAAAAAAGAGTAATTGATATTGGATGCGGCGGCGGTATTTATACGAAACAACTCGCTTTGATGGGGGCAGCTGAAGTAATTGGTGTTGATTTTTCAAATCAGATGGTCCAAGCTGCCAAAGAAAATTGTGCTCATATATCAAATATTTCTTTTATACAAGGCGACGCTTATAACATCCCTTTTGCAGATGAATCATTTGATATTGTTCTCTCACGAGCTGTCATTCATCATCTAGATCATATTCCGAAATTTCTTCAAGAAGCATATCGCATTTTAAAACGAAACGGTATCCTTATTCTCCAAGACCGGACAATTGAAGACTGTACGATTCCAGGAAGCCCAGAACACATTCGTGGCTATTTCTTTTCTTGCTATCCAAAATTAATCCACATAGAAGCAAAACGAAGACCAAAAACAAATCAAATATTTTATTTGTTACATGATAACGGCTTTCAGACAAATCCGATTCAAACTTTTTGGGAAGTTCGTAAAATCCATCCTTCAATTGAAGATTTACTTCAAGACTTATCACCACGTACAGGCCGCTCTATTCTCCATGAATTATCAGACAATGAACTTTCTCACTTATTACAACATATTCACTCTAAGCTTTACGAGGAATCTTCTATTATAGAACAAGATCGTTGGACAATTTGGACAGCTGTGAAAGAATAACAAGCCTCACATCACGTGAGGCTTGTTACTCTTTCATAACCTTGTTCGGCAACACTCTTGATATCCACCATTTCTTTCCTGTGCACTACCACACTTCGGACATACTAAAAATCTGGATTGGTTTGCAAACAAACTACCTTTATCAAAAAGTAACACTCCTGCTTGTTTAAACGAACGAGAATAATATAACCATATAAAACCACAAATTGCAGTAATACATAACAATACACCCATTACAAGCATTTTCGTCACCTCTTCTTCGTCTGTTCTTTCCAGCAAGTGGATGATTACATAATTCTCTATAATAAACAATAACTCCTTCTTTTCGTCCTAAAATAAAAATTCCCTTAGGGGGAATTTAAAGTTAATTGATAAGAAACAACAAATTTTATAAATTCCATAAAAGATTTACGATTTTTTAATAAAATAAAAAGTTGTCCCTCTAATACAATAAAAATACCAGTATATGTAAAGGAGTGACAACATGTTTATTTTTCTTATGTATATTCCTTTTCTCATTTCTATCACTCTTTCTTCTGTTTTTTCCCCTCAAGAGTCTCCTGAAATACCCGTACAAATAATTGGATTAAACGATTTACACGGACAAATTAACACAACTACACCGCTGCACGGAAAGCCTGCCGGTCGCGCTGACTACATAGCCTCCTATATCAACGCCTATAAACAACAATTTCCTCATACCTTACTTGTTCATACTGGTGATATGATTGGCGGCAGTCCCCCCATTTCGGCTCTCTTTCAAGATGAGCCAACGATAGAATTTTTAAATATGCTACAATTTGACGTTGGAACAATTGGTAATCATGAGTTTGACGAAGGTGTAGAAGAGCTAAAACGCCTAATTGATGGCGGGTTTCATCCAAAAACAGGTATGTTTCCAGGTAGTAATTTCCCTTACGTTTGTGCAAATGTATTAAATGCTAACACAAATAAACCTCTACTCCCACCATATGCAATTAAATGGATTGATGGTATTCCCATCGCTTTTATTGGCATCGTTACAAAAGAAACACCTTTTCTTACGATGCACAATGATACGTCAGCAGTCACTTTTATAGATGAAGCTACGGCTGTTCAAACATACGTACGAGAATTACAGCAAAAAGGCATCCATGCTATTATCGTTCTTGCTCACTTAGATGGTAAGACAACAGACGGACATACCTACGGGCCACTTGCTGATTTAGCCAGCAGACTTGATGATGATGTAGATATACTATTTGGTGGACACAATCATTCTTATATGAATGGATATGTGAATGGAAAATTACTTGTTGAAGCGTACTCTTACGGAAGAGCTTTGGCAAATGTACAGTTTACAATTAATCGCAAAACAAAAGATATCACAAGAAAAACAGCAAAGATTATTCCTACTTATCACGGCGAAATGCAACCTAATCCGATTATCCAATCATGGATTCAAAGCTATCAAGCAAAAATAGCTCCAATAACCGAGCAAGTACTTGGAAAAAGTGTACACGAGCTGACGCGAGATCAAAATAATGACGGAGAATCAGATCTTGGTGCTCTTCTTGCTGCATCCCAGCGTCAAGCTATGCAAGCTGACATTGCATTTGTTAACCCCGGTACAATACGCCATAATTTACCAGCTAGTTTCATTACATGGGAACATACATTTCTCATCCAACCTTTTGAAAATAAACTCATTAAAATGGATTTAACCGGTAAAGAAATTCGAAATGTCCTGCACGAACAATGGGATGATGAAATACGGATGTTACAAGTATGTGGAATTCGTTACACATGGGGAAAAAATGGGGTAGAATCAATTACACTAGAAAACGGTGAGCCGCTCCAAGATCATACAACATACTCTGTCGTAGTAAATTCTTTCCTAGCAAATGGAGGAGATAAGTTTACCATATTTCAAAAAGGGCGTAATCGCGTTGAAGGCCCGACAGATCAAGAAGCATTCGCAAATTTCATCCGTTCTAATCCATCTTTAGAAAATGTTCAAGGGAATCATATTCAAAAAGTACAGTGAACACTTACAAAATAAAAAGGCTTCTCGACAGCCTTTTTATTTTGCAAGCTGGTGACGAAACGCATAAATAACTGCTTGTGTCCGATCACTTACATGTAATTTATTTAAAATATTACTTACATGGGTCTTCACTGTTTTTAAAGCAATAAATAGTTCATCAGCAATTTCTTGATTACTCTTTCCCTCGGCAATCAATAATAAAATTTCAAATTCTCGTTCTGTTAACTCTTCATGCAGCGGCTGTTCCTTCTTTTGACGCATACGTGACATCATTTTTCCGGTAACTTTCGGTTCGAGCACTGTTTCCCCATCGTATGTCGCTCGAACTGCATCTGCTATATCACTTGCTCTAGATGTTTTCAACAAATAGCTAGTTGCACCAGCTTCAATAACCGGATATAACTTTTCATCGTCTAAGAAGCTTGTCACAACAACAATTTTTGCTTCTGGCCATTCTTGAATAATCGCTCTCGTTGCTTCAACTCCGTCCATTTCATCCATAACAAGATCCATTAAAATAATATCTGGTTTTAGTAATAGTGCTAATTCTGAACCTTTTCTTCCATTTTCCGCTTCTCCTACAACTTCAATGTCCGGCTGAGTCGATAAATAGGCCGATACACCCATACGAACCATTTCATGATCGTCAACAAGCAATACTTTAATCATCTTGTTCCTCCCCTCTTTCTAAAAGAATCGGCACTTTCACCTCAATTTGCGTTCCTTTATTCGGAAAACTTAATACCTTTAAAGTTCCGCCAATTTCATGAACGCGCTCTTGCATAGAGCGAAGACCATATGATCCGGCTTTGTTCACGCCTACTTCAAAGCCTACACCATCATCAATTATTTTTAAAATTGCATATTCATCAATTTGACGCAGTCTTACTTCTGTTTTCTTCGCTTTTGCATGCCGCAATGTATTAGATAGTGCTTCTTGTACAATACGGAATAAGTGATCTTCTACACCTTTTTTCAATTGAATTGGCTCAATCAACCATTCAATCTTCATATGCTGTTTTCTTGAAAGCTCTGTTAATAATTCTTCAATGCCTTCTGTTAACTTTTTACCTTCTAATTGGACGGGACGTAAATGAAGAAGCAGCGCTCTCATTTCTGATTGAGCATTTACAACCATATTTTCAACAAGTTTTAATTGTTTTTGCGTACCCTCTGGTATATGAGTGGTTTGCTCATTAATTGCTGACATCATCATCGACATCGCAAAGAGCTGTTGACTGACAGAATCATGAAGCTCTCTCGCTAAACGATGCCGCTCCTCTGAAATGGCCTGTTGTCTCATTTCTTCATTCCACTGCGCTCGTTCATTCGTTACTTTTTGAAATAATCCTGCTTGCTCTTCTAACCGTCTAGCAAGCGCAATTACCTTCCGTTCTACTTCTTGAAATTCATCTTCCCCTGTAAACGAAGCATCTCTTGGAAAATTCCCTCTTTCTACTTCAAATAAAAAAGTCGTTAACCCTTGGATACGCTGCTGCATATAATAACCAATTGCATATCCAACAATTCCACCAATGAGGAGACTCGTACCTAAAATAAACAAACTAACAGGAACAGAAGCAATAGATTCTTTCCACAATAAATCATACACATTTTGCTGGCTTTTCCATATATAAACGAAAGTACAAATAAGTGCAATACTCATAGAAGACAATATCGAGTAGCGAATATACATCCATGAAATGTTCTTCTGTTTTTTCATTATATTTTCCTCACTTCCGTATCGCCTACGATAAGCGAAGAAATAATTTTAATACGTCGAGGAGCTTCTTTATACTGTTCCGTTCTAAACTTCACATTACGATTAAAGCCTGTTTCTTCATACGATGGTAGTAAAACTCTTCCAACAATAACAGAATGATTCAAAGATAGTTCAATATCGTACGGAACATACAGACGAATATTACCAATCACACCGCGAATGACAATGACCGTTTCGCCTTCTGGAATCATAGCTGTTGTTAAATCAATTTCAACATCACCGACTCCATATTGAATATTAACATCTTCTAACTCATATATATGGTCCATTATTCGTACGTTACCAACCATTATATTCTTTATATACGGTTCTGTTCGATAGATTGGTTTTTCTTCATTTATATATTCTTTTTCCTTAATTTCTACCTGTACCGCTTTTGTCTTCTGCTGACCTTGCATCAGTTGGTAACCAATGAAAGCTAAGCAAGCAAATAAAACGAGAACGAAAGCTGCTGATGAAAATAGGAAAAATAAGAAAACAAGTCCCCCAACAAATAGACACACATTCCCTCTCACATATCGATTCTTTTTTCGATAATGTCTTCCAAACATGATCATAATAAAGGCAAAAATAAGAGCACCAGGCTCAAAATGTCCAAGAATCATATCGAGAAAAAGACCGAATGCAAATATGACGAGGAGCATCCCTAATAATTGTGTTTTCGAAAATTGTTTCTTCATTGCAGCTCCCCCTTCTTTATTGTATGTACATAGAAGAAAAAGGCATTGTATTCCAACACCTTTTCTTCTATCACTATATCATAAGCTTGTTTTATAATATACTACAATTATTTTATTACTTATTTGTCTAAAGATACTTCTTTTTTCTCTTTCATTTCGCGTTCAAGCTTTGCAATTTTCATATCAAATGTGTCACGTTCATGATCTTCATTGATGCGAAGTTCTAAATCACGAATGTGATTTTCAATTTCTTCAAAGCGTAAAAATGGGTTGTTTTCATCCATTTTATGAAGGGCTGTATTCATACGACGGTTTGCATGTGCCATATTTTCACGCGCCATTAATTCCATACGTTTTGCATTCATTTCTTTTAATTTATTTTTCATTTCAGATAGACGACGTTCTAGCTCATCTATTTGTTCTACAACCCCTGCATACATTTTTTCTAAGCGAGCGACTTGCCCTTCGTAATATGCCATTTCTTCTAATGCACGTTCATGCAGTTGCATTTCTCCTGCTTCCTTTGCAATTACAGCTTGCTTGGATCTCTTATTTACGAAATAACGCGCCCCTTCAAGCTCATGAGCAAAATTAGATTTTAATGTTTTGTGACGCTCAATTAATTTTTCAATTTTTATTACCTCACGCTCGCTATTACGTAAATATTGATTTAACATCGCAATTGGATTTTTTCTTTCTTTCTCGTCTAATACATTATGAAAATCTGCAAGTACTGCATCACGTACACGTCCGAATAATGATTGTTTCATTTATAATCTTCCTCTCTTCTACTCTATTATATTTTGTTATTTCATATTAGTTATTTTTCATTAATCTGTTCCACTCATCTTCAAAATTGCTATATGGCTTCGAGCTATCTGAATCAACATCTACTACATGCTTCTCTTTTTTCCATTCACGGTATCCGTAGTATAGAACGACTAATGCCGCAATACCGATTAACGCTGGAGAATGAGATAGGGCAATTGACAAGCCAATTAAACCAACGATCCCCCAAGCTAACTTTCCAAAAAATGATTGTGCTCGCACAAATGATTTATAGCTCCAATACACAATCCCTGCTCCAATTGCTAATCCTACAATACCAGCAAGACTTCCAAGAGCAATTAAAGCCAAAATACCGGCTGCCATAAACGCTAAAAATTGTTTCATCTTGTGCTTGCCTCCCTTCGTTTTGATACTCTTATCTTACCTATCTTTTCGTTTTTCTATAACGAGCTTAAGAACCGTTTTTCTCTCAGACTTAAGTCCTATTTATTATCAGACCTATATAAATACAAATTAAAAAATCGACATAAGAACCCTTTTTCTTTTTAAGCGGTCGAGAGCATCTGGCCAGCCCTAGCAGCGACTTATATGTTGAAAAATTAAAATGGAGTTCTATCGTTGTGATATCCAAAACAAAAGAGGATGCCTTCTATAAGACATCCTCTTTTGTTCATTATGCTGTTTTTTGATATTCCTTTTTCTCAGCTTTAGGCGAGAGACGCGGGAAATTAATTATAATTGAGATAATACCGCAAACCGCAACTAACATTGGATAAAATGAGTACGGTAATAATTCAATTGGTGAAAGTGAAGCAAATCCTGCCGCCGTTAACATTTGCGCACCGTATGGGATTAATCCTTGTACGCTACATGAGAATAAGTCTAACAAGCTCGCAGATTTTTTCGGATCAATATTATATTGGTCTGCAACATTCTTTGCTAGTGGACCTGTGAAAATAATAGAAATCGTATTATTTGCTGTGCACATATTTGTCATACTTACAAGACCAGCAATTCCAAATTCTGCACCTTTTTTCGAACGAATATTACGCGTTAGCACATTCATTAAATAATGAATACCACCGTTATATTGAATAATTTCAACCATTCCACCGATTAAAATTGCTAATAATACAAGCTCCATCATACCATTAATTCCTACTGTAACACTTTTAAAGAAGCTTGCTAGTGTATAGCTTCCGTCTACCATCCCAATAATACCCGCTAGCACTGTTCCCCCAGTTAATACAACTAGTACGTTACATCCAAGTAGTGCTGTAATTAATACTCCAGCGTACGGTAAAATTTTCACCCAATTAAACGCATGTGCCGTCATATTTGAATGGGTGCCTGACGTAAGAACGACTAACAGTACACACGTAACAATAGCAGCTGGTAATACAATTAAGAAATTTGTTTTAAATTTATCTTTCATTTCCGTTCCTTGTGTACGTACAGCTGCAATAGTCGTATCTGAAATAAAAGATAAGTTATCGCCAAACATCGCACCGCCAACAACTGTTGCCATAGCAAGCGCCATAGAAATATCCGTGTTTCCACTAATCCCTACTGCAATTGGAGCCAATGCTGCAATCGTCCCCATTGACGTTCCCATTGCTAATGAAATAAAAGCACCGATAACAAATAAACCAACCACTAAAAACCCTTGCGGCAAAATAGAAAGAGCTAAGTTTACAGTTGCTTCAACGCCGCCCATACCCTTTGCCGTTTCAGAAAATGCACCTGCTAACACAAAGATCAATACCATAATCATGATATCTGGATTGCCAGCCCCTTTAGCAAAGCGTTCAACCTTTGTTGTAAAGTTTTCTTTTCTGTTCATTACTAATGCAGCTGCAACTGCAATTAAAATAGCAACCAAAATTGGTAACTTATAAAAATCCCCTGTAATTACACCAGACCCAATAAATAACGCTAAAAATATGCCAAGTGGCAATAATGCCCACGCATTTCCTTTTGTTTGTTCCAAAGTTATATCCTCTCCTATTTCTAAACCTATTCTTCACAAGAGCGAAAAAGACCTCTTCTAAAGAGAAGAGGTCTTATATATCATATAAGAAACACTCTTCTCATCTATCAAGCATATCGCTTGCTGGATTTGGCACAGCACTCTATTATGAGTCCGCTGCCGAGGCATCGTAGGGCCAGTCCCTCCGCCTCTCTTGATAAGAAGGTTTCATATTATATTTTTGTGTAAATCAATCTTTCCTTACTTTACTTGCTGCAAGAGAAAATGTCAAATATTATTTCTATCAAAATAGTTGGTATTTTTTTGATATTATACAAATATCTATCGAAACAATCACTTTCCTTTTTCGGAGGACGAAAGCATCTGCCTCCATATAGAAACGAATAGCCCTTTTCCTACCACGAGCAAAACGGAAACAAAGGAAGCAATATATTGTGTCATATAAGTCGCTGCTATTCAGAATACAGCATGGCCGCTATTTGCTTTCTCCTTTTGTTTTAACCCTTGCATGTCGCAAAATAGGCACTGACCGCTTCTATGCATGGCCAGGTCCTCTCGCCCGCCTAAAAAGAAAGGGTTTTTAATTTGTATTTATATAGAAAAAGGCCTTCACGTGCACCGTGAAGGCCTTTCTATCAATTAAGCTACTTGCTTCTCTGAGATCTCTTTCAAATAAGCTTGTCCTTTTTCTGCGTCATATTGTCCTTCCCATTTAGACATAACAACTGCAGCTAATGAGTTACCTACTACGTTTACTGCTGTACGTGCCATATCTAAAATACGGTCAATACCAGCGATAAACGCTAAACCTTCAGACGGAATACCTACTGTATGAAGCGTTGCTAATAATACAACGAATGATACGCCCGGTACACCGGCAATCCCTTTTGAAGTAAGCATCAATACAAGAAGCAATGTAATTTGTTGTGTAAGAGATAAATGAATACCATACATTTGCGCTAAGAAAATTGCCGCAATTGCTTGATATAATGTTGAACCATCTAAGTTAAATGAATAACCTGTCGGAATAACGAAAGATGTAATTGCTTTCGGACAACCGAAACGCTCCATCTTTTCCATAATCTTTGGTAGAACCGTCTCTGAGCTTGCTGTAGAAAATGCTAAAATAAGCTCGTCTTTTAAAATCTTAAAGAATTGGAAAATATTAATTCCAAATAACTTTGCCGTAAGACCTAATACAACAACAACGAAGAAAATCATCGCTCCGTAAACAACAATAACTAACTTACCTAATGGAATTAATGACGTTACACCAAACTTAGAAACCGTTACGCCAATTAACGCAAACACACCAAACGGCGCGAACTTCATTACCTGGTTTGTTACATAAAACATTGCATCTGCAACACCTTGGAAGAAATTCAGAACTGGTTTTCCTCTTTCTCCAATTGCCGCTACTCCTAAACCAAATAATACAGAGAAGAAAATAATTGCAAGCATATCTCCTTTTGCCAACGAATCCATAATATTCGTTGGAACGATATTTACAAACGTATCTGCAAATGAATGATGCTGTACTTGCTCTGTTGTAGCTGTATACTTAGAAATATCTGTTTTTTGTAATTCTGACATATTCACGCCTTTTCCTGGCTGGAATATGTTTGCTACTAATAAACCAACAACAATCGCAATCGTTGTAATAATTTCAAAATAAATAATTGTTTTTCCGCCTAAACGTCCAAGCTTTTTCACATCTCCAACGCCGGCAACACCAACAACAATACTAGCTACTACAATTGGCACAACAATCATTTTAATTAAACGGATAAAAATATCACCAATCGGTTGTAAAACTTTCCCAACCATCGGATCTTGATAAAAAATTGCCCCTACAAGAATACCGAGAGCAAGACCTATTAAAATTTGCCATGCAAGTCCAATTCTTTTCATACTTGCTGCAACCCCCTTCTTAGATGTTCTTAATTTTCACATTCTATTTTTCTATAAAATATGAAAATAGAAGTATTAAATATTGTTCGACTATTCAATACTTTCTTCCCCTCCTAAAATGATAAGACAAAAATAGAAATCTGACAACTAAATAAGTTTACCAGTATGCAAATATTTTTGTTGACAAGAATAAAACCATGTTAGGAAACCTCACATGAGAACGATTCCTTATTTCTTATTTATTGCACTGAATCTATTTACTACGATAAATTAATACAAGTCATAGAAACGAACAATTAAGACGTAAAATTCTTCTAATTTTCGCCATTTAATAACAATTCCTTAAATATTTTTTTACATTATCATTACAACAATAGACATTTTTCGCCTTTCTATGATTAGATAGAAACATAGGGAAAGGAGATAGGCAGATGAACAAAAAAATAACTGCGTTTAGTTTATTGACAGCCGGTACTATTTTCGTTTCTCCCGTGCTTTCGACAGCGTATGCGGAGACGAGTCAAGATAAATTATCTAATATTCAATCACAACTAGACGGTAAGCAACAAGAATTACATATGAAAGTAGAAGAAAAACAAAAAATAGAAAAAGAAATACAAGATTTACAGAAAAAGATTGATGAATTAACTGCTTCTATTAATAAAAATGAGGCAGATTTAAAAGCAACAAAAACGGAAATTGAAAAAACACAAGCAAGTATCACAGAGAAAAAAAAGCATATTGAAGAATTGCAAAAGCAAATCAATACACGTCAAGAATTAATTAAGCAAAGATTACAATCTATGCAAGAAAAACCCCGTACAAATTTAATTACTGAGGTATTAATTAATACGAATAATATTGCAGAACTATTAGAAAATGTGTATTCTGTTAGTTTAATTTTAAATAGTGATACAGATATCATAAAACAACAAACACACGACCAGGATACCGTTAAAAAAGAAAAAGAAGCGGTTGAGAAAAAAGAACAACAACTAAAAGAGGCGGAGCAAACATTACAGAAACAACAGCAAGAACTTCAAGCAAATCAACAACAACAACAAACTTTAATTGCTGACTTGCACGCAAAAGCTTCAAAAATAGATTCTGAGATGGAAAGCTTAGAAGAATCAAAAGGTATTTTAGAAAATCAGCGAAAAGCTGTCCAAAATGCAATTGAAGAGGACAAGCGAGCTGAAGACGCTAAAAAAGCTGCTGAAGCGAAAAAGGCTGAAGGGCAACAGCAAACTGCTCCTTCATCTCCAACTGCCCCTGCACCTCAAGGAGAAAGTACTGGCGGTTTCATCAAACCAGCAGCTGGATCGAAAACTTCAGGATTTGGTGCACGTGAAATGGACAATCATAAAGGAATTGATATTGCTGCATCAGGAACAGTGCCAATTATAGCAGCTGCCGACGGTGTCGTAATTCGTTCCGATTTATCTACTAGCTATGGAAATGTTGTGTATTTATCACACCGTATAAACGGAAAAACGTATACAACTGTTTACGCTCATATGAGCAGCCGTTCCGTTTCTGTCGGACAAACAGTGAAACAAGGACAACAACTTGGATTTATGGGGAATACTGGACAGTCTTATGGACAGCATTTACATTTCGAACTTCATATCGGTGAATGGAATCAAACAAAAACAAACGCTGTTGATCCATCACCTTATATAGGGCTGTAATAAAAAACTCGGCAATTGCCGAGTTTTTTTATTTATGTAAAATAAGCCAACCACTCTTTATATACTTCTTATTATTTTTCGATATTGAACACCTTCTAGGCATTACACATACAATAACATAAAAGCTTTTTTGAGGAGGTCCACACATGGTTCAAGAATCACAGGCAGTTGCAGTATTACAAGAAGCCAAAGAGACATTTATAGGCCGAATATTTTCAGTAGTTGGATCCGGTATCTTTTTTATCGGTTCCTTCATCGCAGCCGTTGTAGCTTTTAAAACATATACTCGTCTATTACAAACTTCTACATCATAAAAAAACGGAGAATATTCTCCGTCTTTTTTAACTAAAATACACCAATAACATTTAAAAATACAAGAATAACTGTAATCGGAATGATATAACGAAGCAAGAAGAACCATACATAAAATAATATTTTCCCACTTGTTTCTTTGACCTCTAATTCTTGCATTAACAACTCTTTCTTCATTTTATTTGGTACAAAGAGCGAAATGGCTAACACGCCAAACGGAAGTAATATGTTGCTCACCATAAAGTCTACTAAATCAAAAAATGTCTTTCCGAAAAATTTCACATCACTCAAAACTCCAAATGATAAAGCCGCTGGAATTCCAACTACGAAAATGAGTAATCCAATGATGAGTGATGCTGATGGACGCTTCTTCTCATCCTCTTTCGCTACAGAAGCAACAACAATTTCCAGCATAGAAATTGCCGATGTGATTGTTGCAAAGAAAAACAGAATTAAGAATAAAATAAAGAAAAAATGCCCGAAAGGAATTTCTCCAAATACAGCTGGAAGAACGATAAATAATAATCCAGGTCCTTCTGTCGGACTAACACCTAATGCAAAAATTGCCGGAAAAATTGCTAGTCCTGCAAGTACAGTAACAAAGACTGTTAGGCTTGTAATTGACGTTGCTGATTTTGCTAAATGTTCTTCTTTTTTCAAATAAGAGCTATATGTGACCATAACCGAAGCTCCAACCGTAAGTGAAAAGAACGATTGTCCCATCGCATATAAAATTGTTTTTGCTGTTAACTTTGAGAAATCGGGTTTTAAGAAAAACTCGACACCTTTCCACGCTCCGTCCAGTGTAAGAGAACGAACAATGATTGCAAGAAACAGAACAAATAAAAGCGGCATCATATACTTACTTGCTTTTTCAATTCCTTTTTCTACACCTTTACTTACGATAAAAATGGTACAAAGCATAAAAATAAATTGTGCTCCAATGGCACTTATTGGATTTGAGATTGTTTCTCCAAATAACTTTGCGTAATCAGCACCATTCCCCCATAATCCACCTGTTACACTGTAAAATAAATAAAGTAAAATCCAACCTCCCACAACACTATAAAATGATAAAACACTAAAACATGTCACTACTCCCATACGACCAATCCATGGATATAGTTTACTATTTGGTACTAATACTTTATAAGCTGTCACTGCTTCTTTTTGCGTACTGCGACCGATCACAAATTCCGCCACTAAAAGCGGCATACCGATAAATATTGTCATCAATAAAAAGACAAGGAAAAAGGCTCCTCCTCCACTATTTCCGGCAACATACGGGAATTTCCAAATCGCCCCAAGTCCTACTGCTGCCCCGGCGGCTGCGAGTACAAAACCAATTTTCGACGTCCATTGCTGTGTTTCTTTCATGTTCATTTCTCCTTATCTGCTTTTTCCTACTTTTACTAACCGTACACTTTCAGTTCATACTCGCCACCTCCTTTAGAAAATAAAAAAGTCCTCTACACGCTATTATGCATGTAGAGGACGATATATATAATATAATACCGTGGTACCACCTCAATTGGATAAGTTATCCCACTTTTCAGGTACAGGAATACTTCCGATACCTTATCCTTGTAACGGCGGAACCCGGGTTGCCTACTTTTAATTCAACATACCTCTCGCAAGCCCATTCTGTATATTTTATCGTACCGGGCTCACACCTTTCCCCAGCTCTCTGAACGCTTCAAATATACGTACTCTTCTTGCTCATCGATTTCATGTATTGAAGTTACTTGTGATTATAGAGGAGATGATTTCATTTGTAAAGAATAAATTAATTTACATCCCCTAAGTATACTTCCGTTTTTTCATGATGAATAAAATGTTTCTGTAATTGTGCACATAATGTTTGTGGGTATAAACGATACTCTGTAATGTTATGTAAAGGTAACCACTCTATGCCAACTTGATCCGTATCTAACTGCGTTGCTCGCTTCATATCCGGTTCACTCAGAAGTGTACATGAGAACATATATTCAATTTGGTGAACACCAAAATCAGACTCCGCATGTTCATGATTTTTGCCAATATATTCTCTAATAAATAGTAACTCATTTGGCCACACTTCAGCATCGATTTCTTCCAAACACTCACGTTTTACCGTCTCTGTAAATGTTTCCCCCGGCTCTTGACCTCCGCCAACTAATAGATAATATTCCCCATCATGATCGTGCTTTTTAATTACTTTCGTTGCAGGTGTAAATGCGACGCAGTTAATCTCGGCATTTGCTGAATTGTACACATTTGAGCTAATGGACATTTTAAATTTTCGAGGTAGATTTGAAAATTCTTCATTATGCTGAAAATGTTCGTATACCTCCCGCACAATTACTTGTGTATCAAACAATTCATTTTCATCAATTCCTGCGAGTGGATTCCCTGTAATATTACGTGTAATATCACCGCATGCACCTGCTGTCGATAAACCTACTTTTTCTAACCGCTCAAAAATGTCTGGAATTTGCTCAATTTGTAGCCAATGAAACTGAATCGCTTGACGCGTTGTAATATCGATCACATCACGGCCGTAATCTTCTGCAATAGAAGCAAGAGCTTCAACTTGTTCATTTGTTATAATTCCAGATGGGATATTCACACGCATCATAAAATATCCCGCCTCTTTTGGGCGCTGCAAATATAAACCTGCCCACTTAAAAGAATCCCATTCTTCTTTCGGAATAGACGCAAATCCATGTTCAGCATAATACGGAATGGCTTTAAAAATTTCTAAACCGTCTTTTTCTAATTTCTTTTTCTCTGTTGTATTTAATTTTTCATTGTTTGCCCATACTTTTTCAGAACCCATATTTTACCCTCCCTAGATAAAGTGAAACTTTAATCAGTGGGGGATTCTTCATTCCCACTGATTATTAGTTGAACCAATCGGGCATTTACGGACAGTTTATCTCCCACCCAACCTCTTTGCTTTCGCTGAATTTTAAGGTGGGAGTATTACTGCCCGTTAATGCGGGATAAAGCTTCGTTTTTGCAAATAAGCAATAATTTGCTGTGCACATTCTTCAATCGAATAACGATGCGTTTCCACAATAACCTCAGCTTGAATTGGCTCTTCATATGGAGAGTCAATTCCCGTAAACTGTTCAATCTCTCCGCTTCTTGCCTTTTTATACAACCCTTTTGGATCACGCTTTTCACATTCTTCAATCGGACACTTTACAAATACTTCAACAAACTCATCTTGTTCTAATATGTCACGCACTTGCCTGCGATCTTCTCGAAATGGTGAAATAAATGCTGTTAGTACAATGCTTCCATTATCAACAAATAGTTTCGCCACCTTACCGATACGCCGAATATTTTCTATACGATCATGCTCGGAAAATCCTAGATCTTTATTTAAACCGTGACGAATATTATCTCCGTCTAATACATAATTACCGGTACTCTTCTCAAATAATTTGCGAGCTACCGCATTGGCTACTGTGGACTTCCCAGAAGCCGATAAACCTGTAAACCATAGAACAAAACTATGATTCTTGTTTTGTTTTCGGCGTTCTTCTTTTGAAACTGATGCTGCGTGCCAAGTAATATTTGTTCCCATCTATTTTCTCCCCTTACTTTGTTACAACTTCTTTTTGCAAACCGCGAATTAAGACTTCTACAACTTCCTTACGACTAAACGTGCTTGGTGGTAGTTCTCCATTTCGTAAAAGCTCTCTTACCTTTGTACCTGATAAAATGACATGCTCTTCTTTTCCATGCGGACATGTTTTTGTCGATGCCATTCCCTCGCATTTTGCACAATAAAAACTATGTTCAAAAAAGAGAGGTGTAATCCCTAACTCTTCTACTGTAAATTTGTTGAAAATCTCCTGTGCTTCATACGTGCCATAGTAATTTCCAACGCCAGCGTGGTCACGACCTACAATAAAATGTGTACATCCAAAGTTTTTTCTTACAAGTGCATGAAAAATCGCCTCACGAGGCCCCGCATATCGCATTGCTGCTGGAAATACCGCTAAAAAGACGCGATTTTTTGGATAGTAGTTTTTAAGAAGTACTTCGTAACTTTCCATTCGAACATCAGCTGGAATATCATCTGACTTCGTTTCACCAACGAGCGGATTTAAAAACAAACCGTCAACTATTTCAAGAGCTGCTTTTTGAATATATTCATGCGCCCGATGAACTGGATTTCTCGTTTGAAAGCCGACGATTGTTTTCCAGCCACGCCGTAGAAACTCTGCCCGCGTTTCACTTGGATCCAAATAATAAGCAGCAAATTTTTCTTTTTTCGTTCGTTTCACAAGCGTAATTGGTCCTCCTACATATACATTAGGACGATCGTATAATTTCTTAACACCCGGATGTATGTCTTCTACCGTTTTATAAACAAGGAATGCCTCTTTTTCTTTGTTAGGCGTGTAAATCTCTTCAACTTGAATCACACCATAAGTCACTCCTTCTTTTACGAGCCTAACTTCTTCTCCTACTTGCAATTCTTTCGCTTTTTCTTCTGTTATAGACAATGTAATTGGAATGCTCCATACCTCTCCATCTGTTAATCTCATTTCCTCGACTACGGACGTATAATCGCTTTCCCCTAAAAAACCAGTAAGCGGACTATATCCACCGATAGCAATAAGCTCTAAATCACTTAATGCCACTCCATCCAACTCAATTTCCTTTACAATATGTGCTGTTTCATATGTTGTATCAATTCGATTCACTAATGTTTTTCTATCACTCATTCTCTTCTTCTCCTTTTTTATCAGCCTTTATTGATAATGAAGACCACATTCCGTTTTTGTCTTTCCAGCCCACCGTCCATCTCGCAAATCGCCGCCTTCTTGCACCTGCATAGTGCATGTTTTACATCCGATACTCGGATATCCAATATCATGAAGCGGATTGTATGGCAAATTATGCTTGTATACGTAACGCCATACGTCTTTCCAAGTCCAATGAATAAGCGGACAAATTTTTACAGATTGAAAACGATGGTCTTGATTAACAAACTGTATATTTTTTCGCGTTTCAGACTGCTCTCCTCTCAAACCAGATATCCAAGCTTTCCTGCCTGTTAATACTTCTTCTAACGGCTTAATTTTTCTTAATTGACAACAAAGGTTTGGATTATGTTCCCACAATTTATCACCATACTCCTTTGCCTGCTCTTCAAGTGTAAGCTCCGGTTGCTTTTCAATAATCTGCAACTTAGAGTATCGTTCTCGTACTTTTTGGATTAAGTCATACGTTTCTTGAAAATGAACATTTGTATCTAAAAACACAACCTTTGCAGATGGATTTACTTGGTTAATCAAGTGCAGTAAAACCATTCCTTCTATCCCAAAGCTGCATGCATACACAATATCCTGCCCATATTGTTCATAGGCCCAGCGCACCGCTGCTAAAGCACCTCTCGTTTCATCATCCTCTGGAAATGATACAAAATGATCTTTCCATGTTTCATACGTTAACATCGTTCTCCCCCTTCATAAAACCTATACAAAAAGGCGGCTTTAATCTAATTAAAATAGATTAAAGCCGCCTCTAGTTTTTCTAGTCAGCATGCTTATTTCAAGCGCACCTTTTCACTTTTTTCAAGCTGAATCACTTTCCCATCTTGCACAACAATTGTAATTGAACCATATTTCATATCAGCAAGCATTGCTTGAATCTTACTTGCTACTTCTTCAAATTGTCCTTGTACCCCCACGAACAGTCCCCCCTTTTTTCATAAAAAAAATCTTTCCCATTTCGAAAAGACTGTTCCGGTAACGTATCTACCTTATCTTCCAAAATGGATTCCATTTTGCTGGAAGTAGCACCTTACTTTTATAAAGTAGGTTGCCGGGCTTCTTTGGGCCAGTTCCCTCCGCCGCTCTTGATAAGAATTTAATTATAACTGTATTTTAACACGATTCTGAATTTTTTCAATCCTAGTTTTCCGATAAAATTTATTATTTTAAAAGAAGAAGGAGTTGTTCACCTAAAAGACTCCTTCTTCAACTAAACGAGAACGTATTTATCCCGCATTAACAGGCAGTAAGATCCCCACTGATAGAAGTTTCACTTTATACAAATTCCTTTACACGTATGCGATCGTTTCCGATAATATTTTCAAACGATTCCCTCTCAACAACAACATGAGATTTTCCATTTTTCACAAACACAACTGCTGGTCGACGAATGCGATTGTAATTGTTTGCCATCGAATAGCCATATGCCCCTGTACAAGAGATAGCTAAGAGATCACACGAAACAACTTTCGGGAGCGCTATATCCCAAATGAGCATATCCCCGCTTTCGCAACACTTCCCTGCAATGGAAACAACCTCTTCAGCAGATTCATTCGCTCGGTTTGCTAGTAATGCTTCGTAACGCGCTCCGTAAAGTGCCGGTCGAAGGTTATCTGTCATGCCACCATCAACTGATACATATTTCCGAATGCCTGGAATATCTTTAATCGCTCCCACTGTATACAAAGTTGTTCCTGCATCACCAACAATACTACGACCTGGCTCTACCCAAATTTCTGGAAGTGGATATTCACATGCTGTAAATTGCTCGCGTACCGCATCTGTCACAGCTTGCACATATTCGCCAAGAGCAAGCGGTGTATCCCCTTCCGTATAACGAATTCCAAAACCACCGCCGACATTTAATACGGGTGCTACATAATCCATTTCTTTTCTCACTAATTCTAGAAATTTGTGAAGCACTTCAATTGCACGAACAAATCCTGCAGTTTCAAAAATTTGTGATCCTATATGAGAATGAATTCCTAGCACATTGTAATTTGATTTTTCTAATGCACTTTTCATTGCTTGTAATGCATGCCCTGTTGAAATACCAAAACCAAACTTAGAATCATCTTGACCCGTTGTAATATATTCATGCGTATGCGCTTCTACTCCTGGAGTCACACGAAGCAGAACACTGGCAACTTTTCCGTATTCTTTCGCCAAATCATGTAATATTTCTAGTTCTAAAAAATTATCTACAACGAAACACCCAATATTAGCTTCTAGCGCCATTCTCAGCTCTTCTTCTGTTTTATTATTGCCATGAAAATGGATACGTTCAGCTGAAAATCCTGCTTGCAATGCCGTATATAACTCTCCGCTAGACACAACATCCAGCGACATATTTTCTTCCGCAGCTAATCGGCACATTTCCATGCACAAGAACGCTTTGCTTGCATATGCTACTTGATAAGAGAACCCACTCTCTCTAAAAGCACGATGAAATGCACGACATTTCTCACGAATTGCTGCTTCATCATATACATAAAGAGGTGTACCATATGTCGCTGTAAGTTCAGTAGCATCGCATCCCCCAATTTCTAAATGTCCTTGCTCGTTAATGCGGCTTGTGCCGTGTAAATACATGTGAATTCCTCCCTTTTTTCTCAAAACCATCTATTACATCCCTTAGTTGTTCATATTATCCCTAATTAGGTAAACAAAAAACGCGCGGAACAATGTTCACACGCGTTTCTTATTAGAAAAATATAGGATGAAAAAATAAACTTGTGTTATTTTCTCAAATAAGAAACCGCATCAAACATCTCCTAATAGCTCTCCATAAGTCAAAAACTTATGACAGTACTACATTTATTTAATGCAGTCCCAATATATGAATAAGTGGGTATTCATATATTTCGGCGAAAATCCCTTTCAGACTATAATCATGAATACCACTTTATTTCCTATAGCTTACTTTTGATTATCGCGGCCTCTACCCTTGAGTGTAGATGAGGTAAGTCTATTTAATTTTCAAGCACCTTTTTATTGCTATTAACAATAGCAAATGAGTAATTTATTTGTCAAATACTTTTTTAAATTGGTTTACGACAATTTATTTTTGTATTATCTGGTAAGCGCTTTACACCTATATTCTTCACAGTCCATTCACCATCATCATTTTCAAAGGTAATTATTACTTTTTCAAACGGCGGGAGTTTTTCCCCTCCTATCCCTGGTTCATATTTAATTATTTCAATAGAAGCACGGAACAAATATGTACCGCTGTACATTTTTTTCATGCTAACGATTTTCGGACATTCATATGGCTTTTGTTTTCCATAATACTTTTGAATCGCTTCATTTATTCTCGGAAACAGCACCGAATAAAGTGCATCTTCTAATAATAACGGTTCATGTTCAGCCAAAAAAGGAGCTGGATTTCCAAGTAAAATGAAGCAGCTTACTATAAAACAACATATTTTCTTCATAGTACTCCTCCACTTTTCCATCGATGACATTATTTTATCCATCTTCCCTTTTTCTACCCAATTATGAGAAAAGCATCCACAAATTCACTATGTTTTTATATAATAGTACACATAGCAAAAAAACATAGAAATATGTAACCGGTTATATACAGAAACGAACGGTTACTTGTAGGTAGTAGGAGGAGCCCAATATGATGCAACGCTTGTTTCCAAAAATACGATTCGCTCTCATAGCAGTCGTCCTATTATGGATCAAAACATATATTGTATACAAATTAGCTTTTGATATGAAGATCAATAACGCTTTCGAACAAATCATGTTGTTCTTTAATCCATTAGCTTCATTATTATTATTTTTCGGTTTCGCTTTATTAGCAACAAAATATCGAAATCGTATCATTATTAGTATTAGTATGGTGTTATCATTTATTTTATTTGGCAACGCCATGTTTTATGGATTTTACAATGACTTTGTAACATTCCCAGTATTATTTCAAACGAATAACATGGCTGATTTAGGAACGAGTATAAAAGAACTATTTACATATAAAACACTTCTTTTATTTGCAGATACCATTATTTTAGCCATATTATCTCGGAAATTCCCTAGTTTTTGTGACACAACTCCTTTATCGAGAAAAGAAAAACAAACCTTTTTTAGTGGTGTAACAGCAGCATTAGCCTTGCAAATGATTATTTCAGTTATTTATAAACCACAACTCTTTTCACATTCATTTGATCGCCAAACAGTTGTGAAAAATCTTGGCTTATATACATATCATATTTATGATATTGCGCTGCAATCGAAATCGTCTGCTCAGCGTGCCTTCGCAAGTGGTGATACCTTTTCTGAAATTGATAACTATGTGAAAACAAAAGATAGACAAGCAAATAAAGAATTGTTCGGCGTGGCAAAAGGAAAAAATGTTATTTTAATCTCCATGGAATCTACGCAAAGTTTTGTCATCAATCAAAAAATAAATGGAAAAGAAATTACACCATTTTTAAATGACTTCATTAAAGAAAGCTATTATTTCAATAACTTTTATCATCAAACTGGACAAGGGAAAACATCAGACGCCGAATTTATTATTGAAAACTCTTTATATCCGCTTGATCGCGGCTCTGTTTTCTTTACACATGCTAATAATGAATATACAGCCACACCAGAACAACTAAAAAAACATGGATATTACTCTGCTGTATTTCATTCAAACGATAAAACATTTTGGAATCGTGATTTGATGTATCCTACACTCGGATATGATCGCTATTTCAATTTGCAAGACTATACAAATGCGGAACAAATGTCTGTTGGTTGGGGATTAAAAGATAAAGAATTTTTCGAACAATCTATCCCAAAATTAAAATCTTTACCACAGCCGTTCTATACGAAATTCATTACATTAACAAATCATTTTCCATTTTTGCTGCAACCGGAAGATCAATTCATTAATGAATACACTTCAGAAAGCGGCGTTGTAAATCGTTATTTTCCAACTGTACGTTATACAGATGAAGCATTAAAACATTTTGTTGAACAACTAAAAAAAGAAGGATTATACGATAATTCTATTATCATTATTTACGGAGATCATTATGGTATTTCTGAAAACCATAATGCAGCTATGGCCCAATTTTTAGGAAAGGAAACACTTACTCCTTTTGATACGATGCAGCTACAAAGAGTACCGCTCATCATTCACATTCCCGGTCAAAAAGGACAAGTCATTTCAAAAGTTTCTGGGCAAATTGATGTGAAGCCAACACTTCTACATTTACTCGGTATAAAAACAAACAATTCTATTGAATTTGGCACAGATTTATTTGAAACAAATGATCAGCCACTTATGGTTATGCGTGACGGAAGCTTCGTAACAAATGATTATCTGTATACAAAAAATGTATGCTACAACAAAAAAACTGGTGAGCCAACTGATATTTCTATTTGTCAACCGTATATTGAAAAAGCAAAAACAGAACTAAGTTACTCTGATAAACTCATTTACGGTGATTTATTACGATTTGATTCGCATAATCAATATAAGACTGGTACGATGACAACCAAATTTGAATAAGAAAATGAACCTCGAACAATGACGATTCGAGGTTCATTTTTTATATATACAAGTAAAAAAGACACCCTCCCTTTCTGGTTCGGGGGACGAGAACATCTGGCCACGTATAGAAACGGTCAGAGCCTGTTCCTGGCCACATGCAAAATTTAAAACAAAAGGAGAAAGCAAGTAGCGGTCATGTCGTATTACACATAGCAGCCACTTATACGCCGAAAAAATAATATATAATATGATGGCTTTGAATAAAACAAATGAAGCAGCAATTACAGTTATTTCTTCTGGGCTTACAACAAATAAAAAACACGCTAAAATCTTTCTCAAAATGAAGATTTTTTTCGACGAGCATAGGAAATTTATGTTATGATAAAAAAGATAAACTTTCATAAACTAATCAAGAATCTATAATAGAAAGCAAGGGATCAGATTTTGTACAGAGCAGCCATTCCAAACTTATTTACGCTCGGAAATTTATATAGTGGATTTCTATCCATCGGCTACGCTTCATTAGGATACTACAAATCAGCGGCAATTTTAGTTTTAATCGGAATGATGCTAGATAGCCTCGATGGAAGGATTGCACGCCTACTTCGCGTCGATTCACAGCTCGGAAAAGAACTTGATTCATTAGCAGACGTAGTTACATTTGGTGCTGCACCCGCAGTATTGATGTATTACACATCCTTCTCTAATTACGGTATTATCGGATTATACATAGCAGGACTTTTCCCTCTATTTGGAGCATACAGATTAGCTCGCTTCAATGTCACACCATCATCAACATCAATGAAATACTTTACCGGTGTACCAATTACAGCTGCAGGTGGCCTTGTTGCCTTCCTTACTTTATTTTCACATGTGATTCCAAAAATCGTACTCATTACAGTATTCGTGACATTTGCTTTTCTTATGGTTAGTCGCATTCGTATTCCAAGTATGAAAGATGTACCGATTCCAAAATATAGTATTATCGTGACACTCTTTTTAGTCGGAATCATTTATACGATGTACAAAACGAGCTTCGGTAATATTTCAGTGTTTTTATTCATTGCTATTCCGCTCTATATTTTGTATATGCTATCTCAATTTCTTAGACAACGCCCGTCACAAAAAAAGCGAGCAAACAAAGAATAAAACAGAAACCTTCCTTATAATTAGGAAGGTTTCTGTTTTTATTTCGTCACAAGTTCTTTTTTATACACTGGCGTTAATGGTTCATTTCCTTCTAATACTGCTAAAATATTACGCACTGCCATTTCTGCCATTGCATCGCGCGTCTCAATCGTTGCGTTTCCAATATGCGGTGTTAACACAACATTTGTTAATTCTTTTAATCTCTCTGTAATTTTCGGTTCAAATTCAAAGACATCAAGCGCTGCCCCTTCAATTTCCTTTCTTTCTAATGCAATTGCAAGCGCTTCTTCATTCATAATGGGACCACGTGCCGCATTAATAATGTAAGCCGTTTTTTTCATTAGTCTAAACTGTTCTTCATCAATCATGTGATGTAACTTCGGATTATATGCACAGTTAATCGTAATAAAATCAGCTGTTTGTAATAGTTCTTCTAGCGTTACATATGTTGCCCCTAATTCTTGCTCCGCCTCATATTTACGACTTGGTCCTGTATACACAATCTTCATCCCAAAGGCTTTTGCTCGCTTAGCTACCGCCTTTCCGATTTCTCCTAGACCAATAATACCAATCGTTTTCCCGTATACTTCACGTCCTAAGAAAAAGAGCGGCGCCCAGCCATTAAAACCAACTGTACGACATAGTGTATCTCCTTCTGGAATACGGCGCGCTGCCGCTAACAGAATTGCAAATGTTAGCTCTGCTGTTGCCTCTGTGGAAACTTTCGGTGTATTCGTAACCGCTATATCCTTTTCCACTGCATACTTATAATCAATATTGTCATATCCAGCTCCGTAGTTTGCAATAATTTTCAAATGCGGTGCTGCATCGATGACTTCTTTCGGAACTTTTGTTGAAAGTAAGCTTAATAACGCATCCTTATCTGTTACACGTGCTACTAGCTCTTCTGTGCCAATCAATTCTTCTTTATCATACATTTCCACTTCATGATCTCGTAACAACTGTAGTCCGATTTCTGGAATTTTTCCTGCTATTAAAATTTTCGCCATGTTTAAGCATCCTTTCTTTTTTACATAAAAATATGCTCATTCAATATTATTGTAAAAAATTCCGTCGAAAAAAGACAAGGAATTTGATTACATTATCATTATTCTTATCACTTTTCTTTACAAAATCGTGAAAAAGAGGCTGAATACATTCAGCCTCTCACTACTAGATATCCATTTTAATTTTCGACATTTAAGTCGCTGCTATGTAGAAGTTAACATGGCCGCGACTTGCTTCCTTCTTTTGTTATAAACCTTGCATGTGGCAGAAAAAGGCCCTGACCGCTTCTATGCATGGCCAGATGCTCTCGCCCACCTAAAAAGAAAGAGGGTTTTTAGGTCTAATTTGTATTTATATAGAAGTTTGTTTCACTTTATTTATCTCTTCCTTGTCCCAGCTTCACATCAATTGTTCCTTCTGCTACTGTATCACTAATTTGTTCTTGTATAACCGATTGCTCTGATTGATCTTTTTGTTGAGCATTATTCTCATTTGTTAACTTCCCAGTATCTTTATATTGTTGTTTCGCCATAAGAAAACCTCCTTTTTTATTCAACGTTAGTGTAAACAAAGAAGGAGGTTTTCATCCCGCTATTCGCGGGCAGTAAGTCCCCACCAATTCAAGATGGAAGTTTCACTTTATCACAAAACATTCTCTTTTACATATTCAAGCGGTTTCATGCTTCGAATTCTTTTTTCAAATGTTGCTATATGCGTAACACCGTGATTACGAAGCGATTCTATATTTTCTTGTACGTAACTTCCTAAATCATTCGGAAAATGTGCATCAGACGAGATGGTAATTGGAACACCATGATGTACTAAACGCTGTAAAAACAAAGGACTCGGACACATTTCTCTTACAGGATATCGATAATATAATCCAGCATTCACTTCCGTAGCTGTATTCGTTTCAATCAAAGCTTTCGCAACTGTTTCGTAATATGGTAATTGCTCATTTTCATCTATGCGATAATTAAACACTTTTATATTATCTAAATGTGCAACAATATCAAATAAGCTAGAACGTATTGCTTTTTCTAACGTTTGAAAAAATGTATGATATAACGCATGTAAATCATGCTGCCTAAAATAATTGTCTGTATCCGGGTTATCAAATCCCCATCCATTTATAAAATGAACAGAACCAATCACATAATCCAAATTTCCTAATGCTAATAACTTTTCCAGTTCTTCTTCTCCGCCGATGAAATAATCTGCTTCTATCCCAAGTCGTAATGTCACGCCTCGTTTTCTCCATCTTTCTTTCGCATCTTCAATTGCTCTTGTGAAATTTGCAATTGATTCTACTCTCACCTGATCGAGCCATTCTTTTTGCAAATGTCCAAGTTCTGTATCACTAATATCGACATAGCGCTCATAGTATTCCTTTGCTTCGTAAAAACGATATAAGTGGTCAACTATTCCAACTTCCCGTATTCCTTTGCGCACTGCTTCCTCTAAATATAAATCAATCCACTCCTGTGCAAATGCGCCTTCCTTTACACGCTTTTGCAAACGTTCCCCAGCTTTTAAGATCCATTCCATTGAATGTTTCTCTTCTTCAATCGGTGTGAAATACTCAAGCGCTTCATTTGTGCGAGATAACCACCGCATTGAATACGGTCCTTCTTCTAAATGAAGGTGATAATCTACTCTCATTTTTCTCCCCTCCTATAAGGCATCAATGTCTTTTCGGTCGCCCACTTTTGATAATTGACCTTGCCGTTTTTGTAATTCTTCCGTTATCTCTTGTAATGAGACATTTTTTTCTACGAGTAATACTAAGCAATGATACGTAAGATCCGTAACTTCTTTTATCAACTCGTCTTTTGTATTATTTTTCGCTGCAATGATAACTTCCGTACATTCTTCTCCTAACTTCTTTAATATTTTATCTTCTCCTTTTGTAAATAAGTAATTTGTATACGACTCAGAAACAGGATTATCTTTTCGCTGCTCAATCGTTTCATACAACTGTTTTAACACATCATTCATTTTCTTGTCCCCCCTTTATAGCACCTTATTATGAAAACATGATTTTTCTCCTGTATGACAAGCTACACCTATCTGCTGGACAACTACCATAATCGCATCTTGATCGCAATCTAAATATAGTGATTTGACGTGCTGAATATGTCCTGATGTTTCCCCCTTATTCCACAAACCTCTTCGTGAGCGCGAATAAAACCACGTCGTTTTTGTATCTACTGTTTTTTCATACGCTTCTTCATTCATGTAAGCTAACATCAATATGTCTTTTGTCCCCTCTTCAATCACAACAGCTGGTAATAACCCTTTTGAAAAATCTGGTTTCACAATCTCACCTCAATTTTCGCTTTTTGCAACTTTTGTTTCGTTTCTTGAATCGTTGCCTCGCCGTAATGAAAAATGGAAGCTGCTAATGCGGCATTTGCCGATGTTCGCTGAAAAACCTCTGCAATATGTTCAACGGATCCACATCCCCCCGAAGCAATCACCGGAATACCAACCGCTTTTGAAACTGTTTCTGTGAACAATAAATCATAGCCATCTTTTGTTCCATCAGCATCCATGCTCGTTAACAGTAATTCACCAGCCCCTAGGCATTCCACGCGCTTTGCCCATTCGACTACATCCATTCCTGTATCAATGCGGCCGCCATTTACATACACATTCCATTTGTTTTCTCCACTCTTCTTAGCATCAATTGCAACAACTATACATTGAGAGCCAAATTGCTCTGCTCCTTCTTCAATTAATGCCGGCCTTTTCACTGCCGCTGAGTTTAATGAAACTTTATCTGCACCTGCCCGAAGTAATCCATACATATCTTGAACAGTGGTGATCCCGCCGCCAACTGTAAGAGGAATAAATACCTCCGATGCTGTGCGTTCTACGACATCAACCATCGTTTTCCTATCTTCGTACGTTGCCGTAATATCTAAAAATACAAGCTCATCCGCACCTGCTTCGTTGTATGCAGCAGCGATTGCAACAGGATCCCCAACATCTTGTATTCCTACAAAATTTACTCCTTTTACAACACGACCATTTTTCACATCTAAACAAGGAATAATTCGCTTCGTTAACATGCCCCTGTCACCTGCAATGCTTCTTCTAACATAACTTTTTTATCATATAGTGCTTTCCCTATAATCACGCCGTACAAATTCATATTCTGTAACTTCTCAACATCAGCAAGACAACTCACACCACCAGAAGCAACAATTTGAAGCGAAACCTCATCTTTTAATTTTTGTAATTGTTCGAAATTTGGACCAGCAAGAGTTCCATCTTTAGAAATGTCAGTAAAAACAAGTGTCTGTACACCTACTTCCTCCATTTCCTTTGCTAATTGTACATAAGGCATTTCAGATATATCTAGCCATCCTCGCGTTGCTACATATCCATTTTTCGCATCAATTCCAACGATAATTTTGTCGCCGTATAAACGAACTGCCTCTTCTAAAAATGTACGATCATACAATGTCGCCGTTCCAAGAATTACTTTCATCACTCCAACTGATAAAAGTGTTTCGATCCCAGCAATCGAACGAATCCCTCCTCCAACTTGCACTGGAATGCGCACTGCTTTGCAAATGTCTTCAATGACAGAAAAATTCTCTGAACGACCGGCAACTGCACCGTCTAAATCGACAAGGTGCAATACACGTGCACCTAGTTGTTCAAATAACAACGCCTGAGCAACAGGGTTTTCATTCATTACTGTTTCTTGTTGAAATTTCCCTTGATATAACCGAACGCAACGACCATTTTTCAAATCAATAGCTGGGAAGACCTTCATGCCTTGATAACCTCCTTAAAATTTCGTAATATTTGAATTCCTATTTCTCCACTTTTTTCAGGGTGAAACTGAGCTCCGAATACATTTTCTTTTGCAACAAGCCCTGGTACGAAAACACCGTACTCACTCCCACCAACTACAACCTCAATTGGACATTCTACATAATAAGAATGAACATAATAAACAAAGGGCTCTTCCTCTATTTCATTCCATAAAGAATGGTCCATTTTCTTTTGCAGCTGATTCCATCCCATATGGGGAATTTTATACGGCACATTTAATTTCCTTACTCTTCCTGGCAGCAAACCCAACCCTTTCGTTCTCTCAATCTCTTCACTTTCTTCAAATAAAAGCTGCATGCCTAAACAAATTCCCAAAAGCGGTTTTCCTGCATGAGCAACCTTTTGTATAACAGAAATAAGTCCTTTCTCTTGTAAACAGCGCATCGCTCTTGGAAATGCACCAACTCCTGGCAAAATAACACCATTGCTATTTACAATTCTTTCTGCTTCATCTGTTACAACATACGTTGCACCAATATGCTTTAATGCTTGCTCGACACTTCGAATATTGCCCATTCCATAATCTACAATTGCAATCAAATTACAACAGTCCTTTCGTAGAATTTACCCCGACAATTTTTTCATTTTTCTCGGTAGCCTCACAGAGTGCACGTCCAAATGCTTTAAAGAGCGCTTCAATTTTGTGATGCGTGTTGCTTCCATATAAAGCACGTACATGTAATGTTATGTTCGCCGTATGAGCAACTGCACGAAAAAATTCTTCTGCTAGCTCTGTATCAAAGTCCCCAAGTTTAGGATTTGTAAATTCACCATCAAATACGAGATACGACCTTCCGCTTATATCAACCGTAACAAATCCTAATGCTTCATCCATTGGTACATAAGCTGTACCGTAACGGTTAATTCCCGCTTTATCACCAAGTGCTTCTTTCAAACAACTTCCCAGAACAATCCCAACATCTTCTACTGTATGATGGGCATCAATATGCACATCACCATCGGCTTCAATTTGCAATCCGAAACGACCATGCTTTGCAAATAAAGTCAGCATATGATCAAAAAAACCAACTCCTGTTTGAATTGAAATTTCTTGATTCCCATCTAATTGCAGTGCTACAGAAATTTTTGTTTCTGTTGTATTTCTCGTTTGTTTTGCAGCGCGCATCACTTTTCTCCTCCCTTAAAACGAATCTCAATTGCTCTCGCATGAGCTTGTAACCCTTCTTTTTCCGCTAAATTGACAATATGATGTTGCACCTTTCCAAGAGCCTCTTTTGTATAAAATAAAAAGCTCGATTTTTTAATAAAATCATCAACAGATAATGGGGAAAAGAATCTTGCTGTTCCACTTGTTGGTAACACGTGATTCGGACCTGCCATATAGTCACCTAACGGCTCTGGCGCATATGGACCTAAAAATATAGAGCCTGCATGTTGAATAAACGAGAGAGCTGTCATTGGTTCCTTTATATGCAGTTCTAAATGTTCCGGCGCAATTTCATTTGAGAGTTGGAATGCTTGCTCCAGTGATTCTACAACAAGAATCGCTCCGTTTCTGTTAATGGATTCACGAGCTATTTCACTTCTTGGGAGATTCATCAATTGTTTTTCTATTTCTCTATTCACTTCCTGTGCTAATTCCAAACAAGTTGTGATGCAAATAGCAGTTGCTCGTCTGTCATGCTCTGCTTGTGATAATAAATCAGCCGCAATATATGCCGCATTTCCCGTTTCATCAGCAATAACAACAATTTCAGAAGGACCAGCAATCATATCGATATGAACGGAACCAAATACTTCGCGCTTCGCTAATGCAACATATATATTTCCTGGTCCTACAATCTTATCAACACGCGGAATCGATTCCGTTCCGTATGCTAACGCAGCAATTGCTTGCGCTCCTCCCACTGTATACACCTCATCAGCCCCAGCAACTTTTGCGGCTGCTAAAATATGAGAGTCTACTCCTTCACGGTTTGGCGGTGTTACCATGACAATTTTATTGACGCCCGCAATTTTTGCTGGCAAAACATTCATTAGAACCGATGATGGGTATGCTGCCGTTCCCCCTGGTACATACACGCCAACGGTTTGCAGCGGCCTAACAACTTGACCTCGAATAACCCCTTCTTCCTCTGTATCAATAAACGCCTGTCTTTTTTGCTTTTCGTGGTATGAAATGATATTATTTTTTGCTTCTTGCAATGCTGCTAAAAATGCAGAGTCGACACGTCTATATGCGAATTCTAATTCTTCTTCCGAAACTTGAAATTGAGACAACTCTACTCCGTCAAAAGCCTTTGTATACGAAAAAAGCGCTTCATCTTTCTTTTCCTTTACACTTGTAACAATTCTCTTCACATCTTGTTGAATCGTTTCTTCTACTGTATTTGCTTGTTCTCGCAGCTGTTTCACTTTACATAAAATAGTAGAATAATCCTCATATATAACGTCCATCTTTCCTTCCCCCTTTACTTCTTTTCTGCTACAACATTCTCTATTTTATTTATAATATTGAATATTTCGTCTTTTTTCATTTTTAAAGATGCTTTATTTACAATGAAACGTGCTGAAATGTCGCAAACTTCTTCGAATACGACTAAGCCGTTTTCTTTCAACGTTTGTCCTGTTTCTACAATATCGACGATTGCATCTGCTAATCCTAACAAAGGAGCAATCTCAACAGAACCTTCTATTTTAATAATCTCTACATCTTCTCCCTTCTTCCGAAAATATGCAGAAGTAATATTCGGATATTTAGTTGCTATCCTTTTTTTGTTATAACCGTTTGGATTATAAGACAAAGTGGAAGCAACACAAACTTTACAACAGCCTACTCCTAAGTCAATCATTTCATATATATCATTCTCGTATTCAAGTAAAATATCTTTCCCAACAATACCAATATCAGCTATACCATGCTCGACATATGTTACGACATCAACTGCCTTTACAAGAATAAATGAAACGTTTGAGTTCTTACTTTGAAAGACGAGCTTCCTTCCTTTATCTTTTAGCTCCGAACAATCAATACCAATTCGTTCAAATAGGGGAATTACATGTTTTTCTAGTCTTCCTTTCGTTAACGCAATTTGAATGTTACGCATGAGGACTCTCCTTTTTTCCGCATAATCCATTTCCCTTTCCATATATACTCGACTAACGTATCTCCTGATACATTAATTACCGTCTTTACATCAAGTGTTCTTGCAAATTGAAAAGTATCTTGTAAATTGTCTAACATGGATAGTTCTGCTTTTACACCATCTTTCCTAAATAAAGTACGTAATTTCTCTGCTTCTGAAATCATATCTAATGAGTAATATAGAAGAGCATCGATTTGTTTTTGATATGGCGTTTCCTTCCGTTCTTGTAAAGTTCGGACAATTTGATTTACTTGTATCGCTAATCCTACTGCAGATAAAGACTCTCCAAAATTCCCAATAAGTTCATCATATCTCCCACCACTAACAATCTCTTTCCCAATATCACTTATATATCCACGAAAGATTACACCCGTATAATAATGAAGATGTTGAATCATCCCCAAATCAATCGAAATATACCCACCATAACCAAGACGTTCCATGTTTTCATATATATTTTTGATCCGTGTAATGGCTCGCTTCATCTCTTTACTGACAGCAAGCTTCTCAGCCTCTTCAACCACTTCTAACCCACCAAATAAACGTGGTAACTTTTGTAATAATTGCACTGTTTCATCCTGCATATCTAATTGCTTTTCTTGGAGAAACTGGGACAAGGCAGCATAATTTTTACTCTCAATACATTCTCGCAATGTATATTCATCTTCTTCTCGTAAAGACAACTTTTTCACAATGGACTTATACAGTTCCACTTGACCAATTTCAATTTTAAATGATTGAATACCTACTGATTGCAAGGCAACAATCGTGCTTACAATACACTCGATTTCAGCACGTATATTATCGATACCGATAATCTCAATTCCAGTTTGTGTAATTTCATTATATTTTCCTGTTAAAGATTCATTTGCCCTAAAAGCATTTCCACTATAGGTTAATTTCAAAGGAGCTTCCATTCTTTTTGTTCCAATTACACGTGCCAGCGGGATTGTCATATCAGGTCTAAGAACGAGGATGCGTCCCTCAGAATCAAAAAACTTATACATCTTCTCCTCGTCAATCGGACGATTTTGAAACGCAAATACATCATAAAATTCAATCATAGGTGTCCGTATTTCTTCGTATCCTCTCTCAATAAATGTACGCCTTAACCTTTGTTCAGTCTCCTCCATTAATGTACATTCTTGAAACAGAAAATCTCTCGTTCCGTTTGGATTGGCTCGTTTCCACTTTTTCATCGTCACACCTCCACTTTCTTAACACATGTATTCAATAAATCTACAAAGATAACATATTGAACATGATTCTCTTATATATCCCTTTTTCATTTCTTGAACTTCGCTCACTAGCGGTTTCATCTTCACCATTACTCATACATCCATAACTTAGCTCTTAGAAAACGAAAAAAGAGCTATGTAGATAAAAATACCTACATAGCTCTTCGGAGAATGTAGGTACAACAGGAATAACCCTTGTACCTACACGTTTTTTCACGCTAGGTTCAAGGGTTTACGTATGATGATGTTCTGTAAATAAAATGACTGATTGGAAAGTAAACATTGTCATTACTCCCTTTCTCCTCTTAGTTTTAGGTCAGTATACTACCGATTAAACTGAAAGTAAATAATTTTCTTTTAACTTTCAACAAAATGTGGCATTCATTTTGTAATTCTATCCATTAACGACATATTTTCATTTCATATTCAGTAATCGCATTCTCATACTGAAGTGTAACCCCAATATCATCTAAACCGCTCAGCAACTTTTCTTTCCACATGCGTTCAATAGAAAAAGAAAAACGATCCTCAGGAGTTATTAATACTTCATTCTCTAAATCTATTTCTATCATCGTCTGCGGAGCTATAGATGCAAGCTGCTTACGAATTTCCTTTTCCATTACAATCGGAAGAATTCCATTTTTTGTACAATTCATATAAAAAATATCCGCAAAACTTCCCGCAATAATAACCCGAAATCCGTAATCTGCAAGCGCCCACGGGGCATGTTCTCTAGAAGATCCGCAACCGAAGTTTTCTCCTGTAATTAAAATCGTAGCCCCTTTTCGCTCAGGAGCGTTCAGCGGAAATGCAAGGTTTTCTTGACGGTTATCTAAATAACGCCATTCATCAAACAGAAACTCTCCAAACCCTGTCCTTTCAATACGTTTTAAATACTGCTTCGGAATGATTTGATCGGTATCAATATTATCATGCATCAACACCGCAATTTTCCCTTTATGAATATGAAATGGCTTCATCGTAGTTCTCCTTTCTTACATCAACAAAATAACCATGAATTGCTGCGGATGCAGCCATAGCCGGGCTAACGAGATGTGTTCTTGCTCCTTTTCCTTGTCTTCCTTCAAAATTCCGGTTTGAGGTAGAAGCACAATGTTCACCTTCTGGCACTTGATCTGGATTCATACCAAGACACATTGAACACCCAGGTTCTCGCCATTCAAATCCCGCTTCTTCAAAAATAAGGTGTAATCCTTTTTTCATCGCTGCATCTCTCACTTGTTTTGATCCTGGGACAATAAGAGCTCGCACGCCCGTTTTTACCTTCCTTCCTCTCACAACCGCAGCAGCAATTTCTAAATCAGACAAGCGGGAATTTGTACAAGAACCGATAAACACGTGTTGAATTAGAATATCCGTTACACGTTGGCCCGGTTGAAGGCCCATATATGCATAGGCACGTTCATCGTTTTTATCGTTTGGTGCCGGAAGTATTTCATCGATACGAAGCCCCATTCCTGGATTAGTACCCCACGTCACATACGGCGCCAATTTTTTCACATCAACTGTAAAGACTGTGTCATACACCGCATCTTCATCCGTGTATAATTCACGCCAGTTTTCCACTGCTTGTTCAAACTCTTTCGGCGCATATTGGCGCTCTCTTACATAAGCAAACGTCGTTTCATCCGGAGCAATCATGCCTGCTTTTGCTCCTCCTTCAATCGCCATATTACAAAGCGTCATTCGCTCTTCCATTGTCATTTCTTGTACAGCGTCTCCATAGAACTCTATTACATGTCCTGTGCCAATAGACACACCGTATGTAGCAAGTAAATGTAAAATAATATCTTTTGCATATACACCCTTTGGCAGCGTTCCTTTTAATTCTACTCCCATTGCTTTCGGCTTTCGCTGCCATAATGTTTGAGTCGCTAATACATGTTCAACCTCACTCGTACCAATCCCAAACGCCAGCGCACCAAACGCTCCATGTGTCGCTGTATGACTATCGCCGCACACAATTGTTTTTCCCGGTTGTGTTAATCCAAGTTCTGGCCCAATCACATGCACAATTCCTTGTTCTTCATCTCCCATATCCGCTAATCGTACATGGAATTGCTCACAATTATGACGAAGCGTATCCATCTGTTGTTTTGCGATTTCATCTGTAATGTTCCATACATCCTTTGTCGGGACATTATGATCCATTGTCGCAAACGTTAAATCTGGACGCCGCACAGTTCGATTTGCAAGCCGCAAGCCCTCAAAGGCTTGCGGTGATGTTACTTCATGAACGAGATGAAGATCAATATATAATAAATCCAGTCCATTCTCATCTGTTGCTACAACATGTCGTTCCCATAGTTTATCTAATAGTGTTTTCCCCATTATCGCCATCTCCCCACTAGTGCCTGCTCTTCCATCGCTTGTAATACATACTTTGTAAACGAAGCTGTCGTTTCATTCCCACCTAAATCTGCAGTACATTTTCCAGAACGAAGAACTGTAGAAATAGCTTCTTCAATTGCTTCTCCCTCTTTTCTCAACCCAAATGATTGCCCAAGCATCATTGCGACTGAGCGAAGCATAGCGATTGGATTTACTTTATTTTTCCCAACAATATCTGGCGCTGATCCATGAACTGGCTCATAAAGAGATGGACCATTCTCAGCATGACTTGCAGACGGTAACATTCCTAATGAACCTGCTAATACAGATGCTTCATCACTTAAAATATCACCAAATAAATTTTCTGTAACGATAACATCAAATCGCCTTGGATTACGAATGAGTTCCATTGCGGCAGCATCTACTAATAAGTGTTCTAGCTCTACCTCAGGATGACGAGCTGCTACTTCTTCTGTAACTTGTCTCCATAGTTTACTAGATTCTAAAACATTCGCCTTATCAATAGAAGTTACTTTTTTACGACGTTTTTTCGCTAATTGAAATGCATAGGAAACAATTCGTTCTACTTCACGTCGATGATAAGTAAGTGTATCTGTTGCCGTTTCCTCTGTCCGCTCTTTCGGAAACGAAAAATAGATGCCACCTGTTAATTCCCGAACGACAACAAAATCAACTTGCTCCGCTGCTTTTAACGGTGATAAGTGCGCTGTTGCTTCTTCTACAGAAACTGGGCGAACGTTCGCGAATACACCTAAGCCTTTTCGCAGAGTTAGAAGTCCTTGTTCAGGACGTTCTTTCGCATGATCCCAATATGGTCCTCCAACTGCACCTAATAATACCGCGTCACTTGCTAAGCACGCTGTTAATGTGCGGGATGGAAGCGGCTGACCAAATGCATCAATGGCGGCTCCTCCAAACAATTCATCTTGTAAATAAAAATGATGCCCGTATAACCTTTCTACCATTTCCAGTACTTGCTTGGCACTTGCCATAATTTCCGGTCCAACTCCATCACCAGCTAAACATACAATTCGTTTTTCCATCTTCAAGCACTCCTTTACGATTTTGTAAGTGATCGTAACGCTTTTAATTTCCCTGCTGCATATACGTAAGCACGGGCCGAAGCTTCCAGTACATCTTGCGCTACGCCAAAACCAGAAACTTGATGTCCATCTTCTTTCAATTCAACATGAACATGAGCTAACGCATCTTGTCCTTGCGTAATGGATTGAATACGATAGTCAGCAAGTTCACATTGTAAATGAAGAATTCTTTGAATTGCATTATAAATTGCTTCAATACTACCTGCTCCAGTCGCAGCATCCTTCAGCTCATTCCCCTCAGCATCTTCTAAGCAGACGGTTGCACTTTGAATGCTGTTTGATACAAAATGAACTTGTAACTGTTTAATATCGTATTGTTGCTTAGCAAATGCAGTTTCCCCTAATACAAGCGCTCGCAGATCTTCTTCTGTAATTTCTTTCTTTCGATCCGCTAACCGTTTAAAAGCACGAAATGCTAAATCCCTCTCTTCTTCTGTAAAATCATACCCTAACTCTTTCATCTTCTCTGTAAAAGCATGTCGTCCGGAGTGTTTCCCAAGTACAAATTGATTTCGTTCTTCTCCTATAAGAGAAGGTGAAATAATCTCGTAAGTAGATGCTTCTTTTAAAACTCCATCTTGATGAATACCAGATTCATGGGCAAACGCATTGGCCCCAACAATTGCTTTGTTTTTTGGAACAACCATTCCCGTTAATCGACTTACAAGTGTACTCGCCCTTTTAATTTCTTTTAATTGTATGGAAGATGACGCCCCGTAATAATCATTTCGAATATGGAGTGCAACCGCAACTTCTTCGAGAGCAGCATTACCAGCGCGTTCTCCAATGCCATTAATTGTTCCTTCTACTTGAAGTGCACCGCCTTCAATTGCCGCTAATGAGTTGGCTACTGCCATACCAAGATCATCATGACAATGACAAGAGAAAATAGCTTTCTCATAAGATAGAACATGTTCTTGCAAATATCGGAAAAGAGAATAATATTCTTCTGGATTTGTGTATCCTACTGTATCAGGAATATTAATGACATCCGCCCCGGCGCGAATCGCAACTTCTACAGCTTCCGCTAAAAAAGAAGAGGTTGTCCGTGTTGCATCTTCTGCAGAAAACTGCACCGCTGGAAATAATGATTTCCCAAGCTTTACTGAGCGATAAATTGTATCTAATACTTCATCCTTTGACATACGGAGTTTATATTTCATATGAATATCACTCGTTGCGAGAAAGACATGTAACCGGGGAGATACGCCCCCTTTTAACGCTTCATATGCTGTATGAATATCACTTTCCTTTGCACGGGCCAGACTCATAACAGAAGCATTTTGAATGGTTTCAGCAATACGCTTCACCGACCTGAAATCACCTTCGGAAGCGGACGCAAAACCCGCCTCCATCACATGAATACCAAGCCGTTCTAATTGCTTTGCAATTTGTAGTTTTTCTTGTTCATTTAAGTTTACTCCAGGTGATTGCTCCCCATCGCGAAGCGTTGTATCCATGAACAAAATTTGCTTCATATTACTTAACCTCCATTTTCACTCTTGGCTTTACAAACGGCATCATCTCACGCAATTTACGTCCAACTACTTCAATTTGATGCGCATTCTCCTCTGTATTAATTGCATGGAAGTTTTGTCTTCCTGCTTTATGTTCCGCAATCCATCCTCTAGCAAATGTTCCATCTTGAATATCTTTTAACACTTCTTGCATCGCTTGTTTCGTATGCTCTGTTACAACCCGAGGCCCCGATACGAAATCACCCCACTGCGCTGTGTCCGAAACCGAATAGCGCATATTTTCTAATCCGCCTTCATACATAAGATCGACAATTAGCTTTAGTTCATGTAAACATTCAAAATAGGCAAGTTCCGGTTGGTAGCCGGCCTCTACTAATGTTTCAAAACCTGCTTTCACAAGAGCAGTTGCTCCTCCGCAAAGTACTGCTTGCTCTCCGAATAAATCTGTTTCTGTTTCTTCTTTAAATGTTGTTTGGAGTACACCAGCGCGAGTGGCTCCGATTCCATCTGCATACGATAGTGCTTTTTCATAAGCCGTTCCTGTTGCATCTTGGTAAACTGCAAATAATGCTGGCACGGCTGCTCCTTCCACAAATGTACGGCGTACAAGATGACCCGGTCCTTTTGGTGCTACAAGGAATACATCTACATCTTCAGGTGGTGTAATTTGATTAAAATGAACGTTAAACCCATGAGCAAACACAAGTGCATTTCCTTCTTGCAAATTTGGTGCAATTTCTGTTTCATATACTTCCGGCTGTTGTTCATCTGGAATCAACACCATTACAACATCTGCTAGTTTTGTAGCTTCAGCAACCTTATATACAGAAAATCCATCTTCTTTCGCCTTTTCCCATGATTTTCCTTGACGTAGACCTATCACAACATCAAAGCCGTTATCGCGTAAATTTTGCGCATGAGCATGACCTTGAGATCCATAGCCAACAATTGCTACTTTCTTTCCCTTTAATACACTTACTGTTACATCCTTTTCATAATAAACTTTTGCCATTTTCTTTCTCCTCCTATATTTTAAAAATTAGTTAATTAACATTACTTGTTGTTTATCTTGCTTTTTCATACTTCTCGTAAAAGCTGTTACTCCTGTTCTTGCAATTTCTTTTAAACCGTATGGACGTAACAACTCAATAAGCGCTTCTACTTTTTCTTGCGTTCCTGTTACTTGAACGACGATGGAATCCTTTCCAACATCTATAACAGCAGCGCGAAATGGTTCAATTAAGCTATACAATTCCGATCTTGAAGCAATTGATGTAGACACTTTAATGAGTGCAAGTTCTCTTGCAATCATTGCTTCTTCTGTAATATCAGATACTTTTAATACATCAATTTGTTTATGAAGCTGTTTAATAAGCTGTTCGACTTGCTGAACATTTTCAACATGAACAACAAATGTCATTCTTGAAATATGGGCCGATTCTGTATGGCCTACTGAAATACTTTCAATATTAAATTGCCTTCTCGCCATCACACCTGTAATACGATTTAAAACCCCACTTTGATTTCGAACTGTCGCTGTTACAATCCGTTTCACTATTCCACCCCCTCCATTTGATGAACACCTTTTCCTGGAGCAACCATAGGCGTAACTTTTTCAGATTGTAAAACGCGGCAATCAATTAGCACCGGTTCTTGTAAATTCATCGCCTCTTTTAATTGTTCTTTTGCTGTTAACGGATGTTCAATCCGGATCCCTTTTATTCCATACGCATGGGCTAACATAACAAAGTCTGGTTGACAAGAAAGTACCGAATGCGAATAACGCTGATTATAAAACTCATCTTGCCATTGCCGTACCATTCCAAGTGCTTCATTGTTTAAAATAAGCACTTTCACCGGGAGGCAATGTTCCTTTAAAACACTTAATTCTTGTAATGTCATTTGAAAGCCGGCATCACCTACAATTGCTACAACGAGTTCATTCGGCTCGGCAATTTTCGCCCCTATCGCAGCTGGCAAGCCAAACCCCATTGTTCCAAGACCTCCAGATGTGATCCACTTATCAGGTTGTTTTAATTTATAATATTGAGCGGCCCACATTTGATGCTGTCCAACATCCGTCGTTATAATGGCATTTCCATTTGTAACTTCATAAAGCATTTGAATTGCAGCTTGCGGTTTTAACATTTGCGAATCGTCTTCATAACAAAATGGATAACGATTCTTTCTTTTTTGCAGAAGTTGTAGCCATTCTTTATGATTTTGTTTCTCTCCTTTACACGCTAGCAACGCTTCTAAAGCATGCTTCGCACTGGATACAATTGGAATTTCTGTTGCAACGTTCTTTCCAATTTCTGCAGGATCAATATCAATATGAGCTACCGTTGCTTCCTTTGCAAAATACGTTAAATTTCCAGTCAAACGATCATCAAAACGGGCCCCTATATTTATTAACAAATCACATTCATACAAAGCCATATTTGCTGCGTAAGAACCGTGCATGCCCCCCATTCCTAAAAACAATGGATCATCTGCTGGAAATCCTCCAAGACCAAGCAATGTATGAACAACCGGAAGATGATACATTCGAGCAAATGCGGTTAATTCATTTGCCGCTTTTGCATGCAGTACACCCGCACCTGCTAAAATAAGTGGTTTCTTTGCCGTTTCAATTGCTTGCATTAGCTTTGTAATTTGTAATTGATTCGGATGATAATTCGGCTGGTATCCAGGTAAATCCATCTCGGCATCGCTACATCGCTCTCCGGTTTCTACAACCATATTTTTCGGAAGATCAATGACGACCGGACCTGGTCTACCTGTTGCAGCAATATGAAATGCTTCTTTTATAATTCTTGGTAAATCCGATACATTTCGCACTTGATAATTATGTTTTGTGACAGGCATTGTAAGTCCGATAACATCCGCTTCTTGAAAGGCGTCACTCCCTATGAGCGTTGTTGCAACTTGACCAGTAAATACGACGAGCGGTAAAGAATCCATCATCGCATCCGCTAAACCAGTAATGACATTTGTCGCTCCCGGCCCGCTTGTAGCAATTACAACACCAGGCTTTCCGGTAATTCTTGCATACCCTTCTGCCGCATGGATGGCTCCTTGCTCATGCCTAGTTAAAATATGAGGAATTTCACAATCGTAAAGCGCATCATATAGCGGCAAAACAGCTCCTCCTGGATAACCAAAAATGACTTCTACCTTTTCCTTTCTAAGCGCATGTAACAATAGCTGTGCACCGGTTGCCATTTTCTCTTCCGTTTTTGAAGACATCGTTTCTACAAACCTCCTTTATAAAATACCTATATAAATAAAAAAGTCTTTCGCCCACACTTCAGCTATTTGCTGAAGGGACGAAAGACTCGTGGTACCACCCTTCTTTGCAAGAAAAATTCTTGCCTCAGTGACTCTAATAGAATCAAGCTAATAACGGAGCTACCGTCCAAACCTAGGCAAGTGCTTCAGTTTGGCACTCAAGGGCGATGTTCGTCAACGTGAACCATCGGTTTCCACCAACCACCGACTCTCTGTGAGGCTTCACAATCAACTACTCCTCCCTATCAACGCTTTATCCATCCGTAAACGGAAGTTTCACTTTATACTTTCATAATTCCTCCAGTATTTGCCGAAGTAACAAGCTTTGCGTATCTTGCTAAATACCCAGTTTTCACTTTCGGATCTGGAGAAATAAATTGTTTTTTTCGCTCTTCTAATACTTCGTTAGAAATTTCCCAATGAATACTGCCATCTTTTACATTAATGATGATGGGATCGCCGTCTCTCACATATGCAATTGGTCCTCCTTCAGCCGCTTCAGGCGATACATGCCCAATCGCAATCCCTCTTGTTGCTCCGGAGAAGCGCCCATCAGTAATCAACGCAACCTTTGTTCCAAGTCCTCTCCCAACGATTGCTGATGTTGGAGCTAACATTTCCGGCATACCAGGTCCTCCTTTTGGACCTTCATAGCGGATGACTACAATATGCCCTTCTTTCACAATACCACTATGAATTGCAGCAACTGCTTCATCGTGAGAATCAAAGCAAATTGCTTCACCCACAAATGAGGTAACTGATTCATCAATCGCTCCAACTTTTAGGACAGAGCCATCTGGTGCTAAATTTCCAAAGAGAATGGAAAGACCACCTGTTTTACGATAAGGCCGCTCTTTCGGACGAATTACTTTTTCATCTAAAATTTTTCCATCTTCTGCTGTTTCATAGATGCTTTTCCCTGTAATTGTCATGCGCTCAGAATGAATTGCCCCTGGAATTTGTGAAAGCTCTTTAATAATAGCTGCCACCCCGCCGGCTTCATGTACATCATGCATAGAATAATGAGAAGCTGGGCTAATTTTCGCCAAGTATGGAACACGCTTTGCAATATCATTAATACGCTGCAAGTCATAATTAATTCCAGCTTCATTCGCGATGGCTAACATATGTAAAACGGTATTTGTCGATCCGCCCATCGCCATATCTAATGCAAAGGCATCATCAATTGCTTCTATCGTAATAATGTCACGCGGCTTTATATCACGCTTAATTAAATCCATTAAATGAGACGCAGCTTGACGAATTAAGTTATGTCGTTCTTCACTTGTTGCGACAATCGTTCCATTTCCGGGAAGTGCAACACCGAGCATTTCCATAATGGTATTCATAGAATTTGCTGTAAACATCCCTGAACAAGAACCACACGTTGGACATGCTGATTTTTCCATATCAATCAGCTGCTCTAAACTTAACTTCCCTGATTTATGAGCGCCAACTCCTTCAAATACAGATGCTAATGAAAGAGGAGTGCCATCTTTTGCTTTTCCAGCTTCCATCGGTCCCCCTGAGACAAAAACAGAAGGGACATTCGTCCGAACAGATGCCATTAACATTCCCGGTGTAATTTTGTCACAATTCGGCATAAACATAACTCCATCAAACCAATGAGCTTGAATTACAGTTTCTGCCGCATCTGCAATGATCTCCCGACTTGGAAGTGAATAGCGCATTCCAATGTGTCCCATTGCAATTCCATCATCAACACCGATTGTATTAAATTCAAAAGGAACACCTCCTGCCGCGCGAATGGCAGCTTTCGCTACATCAGCAAGTTCCCTTAAATGAATATGTCCTGGAACAATATCTATATATGAATTACAAATTGCAATAAATGGTTTATGAAAATCTTCTTCTTTAACGCCTGCCGCATGAAGCAAACTTCGATGCGGCGCCCGGTCAATACCTTGTTTAATCATATTGCTTCGCATCGGTTATTCTCCTATCAACTTACTTGATTTTCTTCATAAATTTTTTCACCATCTTCTACGACTAGCTTACGAAATTCTTCTAACAAACGATTTGTATGCATTCCTGGTTTCCCAGCACCAATTTCTCTTCCGTCAACCTTCGTTACCGCAATAACTTCAGCTGCTGTACCTGTTAAAAATACTTCATCCGCTACATACACATCATGGCGAGTAAATAATTCTTCCCTTACGTCATAGCCAAGCTTCTCACCAATTTCCATAATCGCATTTCGCGTAATTCCTTCCAGTGCTCCCGCAGAACTTGGCGGTGTAATTAATTTATTGCCTTTTACAATAAATACGTTGTCACCTGAACCTTCTGCAACATACCCTTGCTCATTTAACATCAGCGCTTCCTGCACACCAGCAAGTTTCGCTTCAATTCTAACTAAAATATTATTAAGGTAATTCAATGATTTCACTTGTGGTGTTAATACGTCTGGACGATTCCGCCTTGTTGCAACTGTCACAACCGGGATGCCCTTTTCATAATATTCCGTTGGAAACAGTGCTAGTTGTTCCGCAATTACAACAACATTTGGCTTTAAACACGAATCGGGATCTAAACCAAGATTTCCAGCCCCGCGTGATACAACTAGACGAATATACCCATTGGATAATTGATTACGCCTTATTGTTTCAACAACAATATTGGTCACTTCTTCCAACGTATATGGAATTTCTAGTAAAATGGATTTTGCTGATTCGTACAAACGAATGAGGTGTTCTTTCAATCGAAAAACATTCCCGCTGTAAACACGAATGCCTTCAAATACCCCATCACCATATAAATATCCATGATCATAAACAGAAACTTTTGCTTCATCTTTTGGAACAAATTCTCCATTTAAGAAAATCCATTGCTCGTTCACTTGAAAGCGCCCCCCTATATCCTTGAAATTTTTATTGTTTCCTAGTTTACGCTCCCTTTTCAAATAAATCAAAGAAATTTTTGAAAATTTAAAATTTTTAATTTTAAGGACACCCCATTATATAT
>NZ_JBALLY010000136.1:0-8729 GCF_036963045.1 Bacillus sp. JJ864
TCGCCGCTCAATTGCGACTCCCTTATGTTAACATCTCAGTCATTCAATGTCAACTAAGTTTTTTATTTCATTTTCGCTTTCTGCTTTGTTTCAGCAGCAACTCGTATAATACTACACCCTTTTATTTTAAACGTCAATACGTTTTTCTAATAAAATATAAAAAGGCTCATTTCCTATCAATAAGCCTTTTAGCTACCTCTAGTTAATAACGTATAAATCACTGCTACCGCTCTCACTAGCCCCTGCTTTTATATCGCTTTTTCAATTTGGCTATAACCCAAGTTATTTTCTTTATATAACTTATACAACTTTCATCTATATCAAGTTACGAAATATCCGCAAATCAACTGAACCTTCCATATTTTATTAAACCAAAAAGGACTAGGCATCCCCTCCTAGTCCTTTCAAAAAACCCCTTTATTTACGAACATACATGAAATAGAGTACAAACAAAATTGCCATGACATACATAATCGGATGAATTTCTTTTCTTCGTCCTTTCACAACCATTGTAATTGGATAGAAGATAAACCCAATCGCAATTCCCGTTGCAATACTGTATGTAAGCGGCATTGCAATAATTGTAAAAAATGCCGGTACTGCCGTTTCGAATTTCTTCCAATCAATTTCTCCTAATGATGAAACCATCAACACCCCTACAATAATTAAAGCTGGTGCTGTTACTGATGGTGTTACTACACTTAATAATGGTGAAAAGAAAAGTGCTAATAAGAAAAAACCTGCTGTTACAACTGCTGTAAATCCAGAGCGGCCTCCTGCTGCTACCCCTGCAGAGGATTCAATATAAGACGTCGTTGTTGATGTACCAAGTATTGCTCCGATTACAGTTGCAATCGCATCAGAGAATAACGCTTTCCCCGCACGTGGTAATTTATTATCTTTCATTAAGCCAGCTTGATTGGCAACCGCCACAAGCGTTCCTGCTGTATCAAAGAAATCGATAAAAAAGAAAGTTAATATAACAACGAGCATCTTAGCGGTAAAAATATCTCCAAGGTGTTGAAGAGCAACTCCGAATGTCGGTGTTAAGCTTGGAACTGCACCAACAATCGACTTTGGTGTATCAATTAACCCTGTTGCTACACCAACAATTGCTGTAAGCACCATTCCAAAGAATACTGCACCACTAACGTTTCTTGTCATTAAAATAACGATTACAACTACACCAAAGATAGCAAGTAATGTCGTTCCTTTCGTTAAATCACCTAAACCAACAAGCACAGCATCATTATTTACAATAATCCCCGCATTTTGAAAACCAAGAAATGCGATGAACAACCCAATTCCAGCTGCTACTGCAAACTTTAATTCTGTTGGAATTGCGTTAATAATTTTTTCACGAAGGCCGGAAGCTGTAAGAAAAATAAACATAATACCTGATACTAGTGTTCCAGCAATCGCCGTTTGCCATGGAATCCCCATTGTTAATACGGCTGTATAAGCAAAGAAAGCATTAATCCCCATTCCCGGCGCTAGTGCGATTGGATACTTTGCAAAAATCCCCATAATTAGTGATCCAATTGCCGCTGCTAAAGCTGTAGCAACAAACACTGCTCCCGGATCCATTCCGGTTCCTGCCGGCAATCCCTTAACATGTCCCAGCGATAGTGTAGCGGGATTAACAAACAATACATATGCCATAGACAAAAATGTTGTTAATCCTGCAATGAACTCTGTTTTATAATTTGTGCCGAGCTCATCGAACTGAAAATAACGTTTCATCCTATGTTTCCCCCGTTATATAATTGCTCGTCGCACTCCTTACTAGCCCCTTTTTTATCTTTAAAAATAAAAAAGGCTTCCAATGCATTATACATGGAAGCGTCTGTAAACAAAGGCAAGTATCCCTTACCCTTATATTAAAACGCCTCGTAGTCAAGCCATTTACGGTAGCAAGGTAGAAACTTTCGGGCCATATTCCCGATATTATACGACGGCTGAAGTATTCATTTTTATTATTAATTACATATTCATATTAACTCATATACAAGTAAGTGTCAATTTGAAAAACGAACGTTTTTTACTTAAAATTAATTTTCGTTCGTGTAAAGGCAAAAAAAAGACGGTCCATCTATACATAAAGGTATAGATGGATCGTCTTCTATAGTTTCACCTTATTCCCACTCAATTGTTGCTGGTGGCTTAGAAGTAATATCATACACGATACGGTTAACGTGTTTTACTTCGTTTACGATACGTACAGAGATTTTCTCTAATACATCCCAAGGAATACGTGCCCAGTCTGCTGTCATACCATCAATAGATGTTACTGCACGAATACCTACTGTGTAATCATACGTACGCTCATCACCCATAACACCTACACTTCGCATACCAGGAAGTGCAGTGAAATATTGCCAAACTTCACGATCTAAACCTGCTTTTTTGATTTCTTCACGTAAAATTGCGTCAGATTCACGAACAATTTCTAATTTCTCTTCTGTAATTTCACCTAATACACGGATACCAAGCCCTGGACCTGGGAAAGGTTGACGCCATACGATTTCATCAGAAATTCCTAGTTCTGCTCCTAGTTCACGTACTTCGTCTTTAAATAACGTATTTAAAGGCTCGATTAACTTAAACTGCATATCTTCTGGAAGTCCACCAACGTTATGGTGAGATTTAATTGTTTGTGCAGTCGCTGTACCACTTTCAATAATATCTGTGTACAGTGTACCTTGTGCTAAGAAGTCCATTCCTTCTAATTTAGAAGCTTCGTCATCGAATACATAAATAAATTCATTACCGATGATTTTACGTTTTTGTTCTGGATCTTCAACACCTGCTAATTTGCTCATGAAGCGTTCTTGTGCATCCACTTTAATAACGTTCATGTGGAAGCCTTCGCTAAATGTTTTCATAACCCCTTCAGCTTCTCCTTTACGAAGTAAGCCATGATCAACGAAAATACATGTTAATTGATCCCCAATTGCTTTATGAATTAATACAGCTACAACAGAAGAGTCTACGCCGCCGCTAAGTGCACATAATACTTTTTTGTCGCCAACTGTTTCACGAATCTTTTCTAATTCTACTTCAATAAAGTTCTCCATGTTCCAGCCTTCAGTACAACCACAAACACCGAATACAAAGTTCTTAATTAAATCATTACCGTGCTCAGAGTGACGCACTTCTGGGTGGAATTGTACGCCGTATAAGTTTTGTGCTTCGTTGCTCATTCCAGCAATTGGACAAGATTGACTTGTTGAATCTACTACGAAACCTTTTGGTAGGCCTGTTACTAAGTCACCATGGCTCATCCAAACAACTTGCTCTTCTGGAAGATTTGTATATAATTTCGATTCGTTCTCTACCTTTAATACTGCTTTTCCGTATTCACGATGGTCTGCACGTTCTACTTTCCCACCAAAGTGCTTTGTCATTAACTGCATGCCGTAGCAAATACCAAAGATCGGTAAGCCTAAGTCAAAGATTTTTTCATCGCAGTGGAATGCACTTTCGCCATACACACTGTTCGGTCCACCAGAGAAGATAATTCCTTTTGGATTCATCGCTTTAATTTCTTCTGCTGTGATTGTATGTGGATGAAGTTCACTATACACGCCAAACTCACGAATGCGACGTGCAATTAACTGGTTATACTGACTTCCAAAATCTAAAACGATAATCGTATCGTGCTGTTTCTTCAAAATAATCACCCCATAGTTCTGTATATAAACATTTTCACCAATTTGGTAAAAACAATTACCAATATAATAAAAAAAGCCAGTCCCCTGCCCTCAGTCTCATAACAAAGAAAAGGCAGGAGTCTAGCTTTATAAAGGAATTTGTTCCTTATAAATATAGACGCACTGCCTTCATAGTCAGGTCGTTTACGGTAACCCGGTAGAGACTCTCAATCCATATTATTGAGGATATATGAAGGAACGTTTAATATTATCTTTCTAGATTCTAACAATGAAACGTGAATACGGTCAAGGAGAAAGCGACAAAATTCTACAGAAATTATTTCCCTATATAGTAAGACTACTCTCAACGATTGATATCAAATACCATTCAACGCAAAAAGACTACCTCCTTTCATTAGGAAGTAGTCTTCTTACTAACTATTTATACATTGAACAGCTTCTCAAATGAGGGCTTATTACATCATGCCGCCCATCAAGCTTTATATATAGTAGAAGAAAATAAATGCAAAAAGGGCTATTATATCAATATCCTCAAGCAATTTCATTACTTAAAAATATACAATTTCAAACCCTCTCGGACACTTTTCGGACACCACCAAGGATATGAATAATGTTCACAACCTTGGTTTTCGTGATTGCATTAGTACTTCATAGATGCCGTCCTCTGTTAGGAACATCATTTCTCTTCTTTGACCTGAACTAAACATTGTTTCGACCAGCTTTTCATCATCATCTACTCGTTCGGATATTCTCCCGAGCGAAACACCTATTTCCAAATATAAAACCATTCAGAATGGATAAAAGCTCCCTATGAACCTAATAGACACCTTATAATCCACTATGTTACTAGAGGGAATTTCCCCTCCAGTTATATTTGGTGTTACCAACTTTTTAGCGTCTCGTCACCAAAGATGATTCGACATCACTGTCGAGCCGCTAAAATTCAAGGTACTGATGTTTTCATAAAGAATTCCATCATTTTCAACTTAGTTTCTTCACTTGGCGGATTATCTAACACAGTTCTTTCTTTACTTTCCATAAGAGCAACTCACCTTTCATTTTCGATACGGATAAGTTTTACTTTGAAGATTTTTTACATCTTTTCTTTTGATCTCCCTTATAAGTGAATGTAGTAGATAAAACTCCATCTTCCAAAACAGTTTTTCTTTCATACTGCGCTAGAAATTCTTCATCAACTGACGATTCTATTTCTTCACCCACTCGCCAATATCCAGCACGAAGTAAAAACTCAGAAAAACCTTCTGGAATTGGCAACTCATAGCCATCTAAAGTTATTTTAGTGACTTCAATACCCTCTCTAATAATCATCGACTCACCCTTTCATTTTGAATATGGATAAGTTCGCTTTGAGAGAGAGTAATACCTTTATGATTGAAACAAAAAAAGAGACCTTTTCATGGTCTCTAAAATTATCTCTCAATAAATCCATTTCTTAGTTATACATCAAATCAGAATATGCTCCGTTACTAGCTTTTTTTTTATCAACTAAAATTTCAATATTATAATTTTCAAAAGAATGATCTAAACATTTTTGGAATTCGTCACGAAGACCATTTATCTTTTGTTCGTCTTTAGATGAATAGACATTAAAAATAATACTAACATCATTACGTTTTTTTATACGTATTCTAATATCTTTTTCATTTATAATCAGTCCCTCATTATTAGCTATAATTATAAGCTGATTTGAGAAGGCTTTGAACCTTTTGTATGCTTTATGCCCAAAATAGTCTTGCACTCGAGTACAAATCCAATATATACAGGGAATGAGCAATGGTATAGCTGATAAATATATTTTTTCTGAATGAATACTATATAAACAAACTAAATTCACAACAAAAAATATAATAGGGACAAACAATATGGTGAATATATATAAAATAGATATATCGAAAAAAGCATTCTTATTGAATTGCTTTAATATAACAACAAATATTACACTCATTAGAATCAATGTAATAATATTAATAATTAATACCATATTGTTCCCCCCCCTTAAATATTATTGTGCTATTTTTATATCCACCGCTCTAATAGTGGCTGAATTTTTAAGGCTTACGATTTCTAATTTGGCTATACCTAATATTTTATTTTCTGGTCTCCAATAATCACTTAATAATTCTTTCAGATTTTTTAATGCCAATACTAATTTATATGAACCACTGTTTGCCAAATATTCCACTTCAAAATTCTCCACAAACTCTCTGTTTTCCTTCTGTGGTCCTTCATCTATCGTGAAGGTGAACTGTGATGTTAATTCTAGATCAGGCACGTATTGCTGATCTATATCAAGAACTTTGAAAATAAAATCATAATTTTCCATGTCAGATTTGATACTAATGTGCTCAGATGATGTCTCAAAAGATACATCTAATTCAACATTTTTAATTATCTTTATGGAAGATGTGTCGCTATATATCTCAAGCGTATGACATTTATTCAAATGCTTATCATTTAATACTTTACGATTTCCAGATTCATTCACACGAAATTGGTATTCAACATTTTCCAAGTTAAGTTTCTCTACAAACTTTTCTACATCAGAAACCGTGGCTGAACCTTTAATAATTTTCTTAGCAATTTGTTCATCAATTATAAAATTAAAACTTGCCTCTTCACCAAAGAAATCTACATATTTTATTTCTACTTCTCTATCTATATCATGATATACCACTTGATAACCTGCCACACCTTCTGTGTTATTGAATTTATAGTCAGGTTTAATTCCTTGAAGACCATGTGCAGATGCCACCCTGCTATAAACTGCATCTTCTGTTAAATGCACAAGATAAAATTTATCCTTAAATAAAAACTCCACTTTGGATGCTACATTGTAAAAATAATAAAGAGTTAATTTCTTTTTCTTCTCTGTATAGTCATATTCATCAATTGTAAAATACTCAATTTCATTTTTTCCATGTTTTAATACATTGGCGTCAAAATTAAGAGAACTATCCTCAATAATATATTCTACACCATTTATTAAAATATGCGTCTGTTTTGGCTCAAAATCTCCAGCAACGATATCTTTTATATGCAAAATAATATTATCTTTTCCAAAATAAACTTCTTCTTCTTCTAAACGGGTTAAATACTTACCTGAGAACTCTATACTAGTCGATGGAGGATTTACTTCTCCCTCATCAACAGCTACGTCATTCAATGTTAAGGTTTGTTGAATATCTCCATCTTTTTTTAGTACAAGAGAGCTTTGTTCTATCTCATCCTTTAAAATAAACTCAGCTTGTAGATCAACGTCAATTTCAAAAGCTTTAAAAGCTTTACGCTCAGTTATTTGACCGTTTTCATACTTCTCTAAGCTAATAGATGTAAGCCCCTTATCATAAGCATCAATAACCAACCCATTGAAGTTATCAATGCTCGTTTCATCATTTTCATTAAATATTACATATGTTGTTGAACCAATTTCATCTACCTCATAATCCGTTTGCATCAATTCTCTAATCTCATCAGGATCTATTGTTTCAATATTACCATAGATAATATTTCCATCATTATCTCGTATTGAAATATCAACAGGACACGCTATTTTACTAATATATCCACTAAATTTTTTGTAATATGGACTATTCAAATCATTAAATATCGAATCATTTGGAATGAATTCATTATCGTTTATTATGCCTTTTATTAAGTCGATAATTCCCTTCTTCCAAGGCAATCCATTGTGCGATGCTCCATTAACAAAATAGGCAAAATAATTCTCTCTATCTCTCAGATTAGAATAAGCACTCAATAATGGTACAGTTCCATCACCTTCATCGTAATAAACATACGGCTCTTTTCGAGCATTTTCACATATAATCTTAATCGTGCGTTTTCCTAGCCCTATGATTTCATGTAATTCTATATCATCGGCTATATCCTGGTTTAGTAGGCTATAGTACTCGTTAAACACAGAATCAAAGGAATGATTTTTGGAGAATTCCTCTTGTAAAACCCCTTGAAAGAAATCATCAAATTCATCAAAATAACTATCATTAAAGAAATAAGGAACACAATTCATAGTCTTTAAACGATCTAAAAAGCTGCTTGTAGGAAGTAGCTGATAAACACTCGGAAATTGCCTACAAATTCTCTTAGCTGCCTCTTTACCTATATATTTCCAATACTTATCTGGTACCTGGGAACCATATAGTAAAGTTTTTACAGAGTCCATCGAACCCTTCCATGGTGTACCCAATGTTATTAATTTTTTCACCTTCTTAATTTCAGGATCGTCTTTGTATTCGTTAAGGCATAACTTAGATATTATCCCCCCCATACTATGAGCGACGATATATACTTCATCTACATCCATAGAACTGATTTTTCCCCTTAACATGTTTAAGTGCTCAGTATTATTTATACGCCAATCATATATAAATTCAGTTACTATAGGTAAATTATGTTTTAATTCTCGTTTCAAACGTTTATAGGTAAAAAGTAGATGAGATGGCTCTACTTCCTTCTCAAGCGGTGTTAGAGTATTAGCATAATGTTCATAAGATCCAAAATTAATTGGCCAAATTTTTTTACCTTCTTGTTTAAGTACACTTCCCATTGTTCCAGGAATGATAAGTATACCGACTCTGTTATCAGACAAAACTATTCCCCCTCTTAGAAGCTACACAAGTCTATTATAAATAGAAATGAAATATTTTTTCATAATATTTCCCTTATATACTTTATTTTCTATCATTTTCATAAATAATCCAATAGAAAATATAATTATTATAACAGAAAATCCTTTTATCAATTTATACAAATAAAAAAACCGATACTCATTAAGAGAATCAGTTTTTCTGTAATATAGTCAAAATATTAAATTTCCAAGCGATACACAACTTGTGCTGTCTTATAAGTTGGTCCACAATGATACAAACTGCGCTGGTACATTTTCAAAATATAATACTTCTGGCGCAAATTCAGTTTCAGTACAGCCTTGATTTTTACACATCTCTCTCCAGATTTGCTCAATCTCACTATAATTCTCATCATAATCTTGAAAAGGAATCATTGTCTTCCAATAAG
>NZ_JBALLY010000137.1:0-3235 GCF_036963045.1 Bacillus sp. JJ864
CAGTTTTCTACTCTACTAAGTCCCTATAGGGTTTCATATATTAATATAACAAGAAATATTTACCATAATAGTAGTTTCGGCTATAATAAAATTATCTAGAAAAATCTGAATTTTTTTTCTGCTGAGGAGGGGTACTATGAATACAACACTAGTATCTGAACGATTCGAAAATTTCGCTAAAATGGAATGTAGAGGCTCAAGTGAATTATATGAGCATTTATCCATCAAAATTTCAGAGGATGATGAATTGATAGCGTTATGCATGAATTCTCGAGAAGGGCAGCCAATTCCTAATTTATTATTTGGTGCTGTCCATTATCTTTTGCTAAAAGGAAAAGAACATGTTTTAAAAGAGTATTACCCGAGTATTACGAAGAATCCAAGGGAAATAGACGATTCTTTTCTTTATTTTAAGGATTTTTGCCAAGTGTATAGAGACGAAATTATTTCTCTCCTAAAGAGTAAGTTAGTACAGACTAATGAAGTAAGGCGCTGCGCGTATTTATATCCAATATTTTGTTATATTTATAGCGTTGTCAAGAAACCATTATCATTAATAGAAATTGGAACAAGTGCCGGTCTTCAATTGTTATGGGACAAGTATAGTTATTCATATGGAACAAACGAGATGTATGGAGATAGAAACTCACATGTCCATATAACATCTGAAATAAAAGGAAATCATACACCGTCATTTCTATTACCTAGTCCTCCAGTAGCTTCAAAAGTAGGATTAGACTTACATATTAGCGATTTAAATAATTTTGAAGATTATTTGTGGTTAAAATCGCTTATTTGGCCAGAACATGAAGAAAGGTTAGCACTTTTTGAGAAGGCAGCTACATGTTTAATTGAAAATCCAGTAAAACTTGTAGAAGGTGATGGGGTGGCATTACTTACAGAAGTTGCAGAAAAACTTCCGGAGGATACTGTAATTTGTATTTTTCATACGCATGTTGCAAATCAAATACCAGAAGACTCAAAGTATGAACTGCTAGAAAAAATAAAAACGATTGGAAGTAAACGAGACGTTTTCCACCTTTACAACAATATGTGGGATCGAAATCTTCACCTTGATTATTATCTAGATGGTGTTGAGTACAATCAAACGGTTGGAGAGACAGATGGACATGGTAGATGGTTTGATTGGAACGTGATGTAGGGTATATAGGGGAGGGATTCTATGGCTATAATCGGTTTACTTGGAACTGTACACACAGATGATTTACGTCAAAAGTTAAAATATCCTCTTCATTTAATGGAGGATGTAATTCGTACTTTTCAGCCAAATACAATTCTTGGGGAAGTAAGACCTGAAGATTATAAACGATACTTAGAAAATAGAAATTTTGAAGGATATTTAGGTCCCTCTGAATATAGATCTTTAATTCTTCCGCTATGTGAGAGTGAAGGGATTTCATTCGTACCTGTTGATTGGTTTGATGAAGAAATAACAAGCTTAAATTACTTTTCCGTTTACAATGAAGACATGCAAAATCAACTTGAGAACGAGTTATATGAGATATATGAAGATATATCTCAAGTAGCAGTCTTAGATCCAATTTCATTGAATTCTCATATGACAAATGAAATGATTAAGAAAAAACAATTATGGCTGGAAGAAAAGAACCATGCTGTTCATGAAATTGTATGGAGCAAAAGAAATAAACGAATTATAGATAATATTATAAAACATGTTATAAGTAATGAAAAAGAAAGGATCTTGATAACGATCGGTGCAGAGCATTGTTATTATATTCAAGAAGAATTAAGTAAGCTAGGAATAGATGTGATTTTTCCGATTGATGTAAAGAAACGATAATTACTATAACTATCGTATATCGTAATATAATGAAAGGATTTAAAAGGTATTTGAAAAACAGTTTCATGTTGAAAAAGACATAATGGGGGTAAACGATGGAGAAAATTCCTCAAATTCTTCAAGAAAAAATTGCTTTCTTGCAGTGTGCTAATAGAATTGAAAGATTATCTAAAGGATATTCTCCAGATGAAAAGTATGTAGTCTATTCTGATGATAAAAAATTCTTACTAAGAATAGGGAATTTAGAAGGGTATGAAAGAAAAAAGACGGAGTTTCAAATATTGCAGAGAATGCAAGAATATCATGTTAAATCCCCTAAGCCAATAGATATAGGAAATCTAGATGAATTGAATTCTTGCTACAATATTTATTCCTTTATTGAGGGTGTTGATGTAAAAGAGATGATACCTGTTCTTACTGACAAAGAGCAATACAAGATTGGTATTGAAGCAGGAGGACAGCTATCTAGAATGCATTTGCTTGAGGCGCCTATTACTATCAAATCTTGGTATGAACAAGCAATGCAAAAGCATTATCGATACCTTGATGCTTATGAAAAAAGTGGAATAAAGATTGAAAATGATCATAAGGTTATTAATTTTATTGAAGATAATAAGTATTTATTAAAAGGACGTCCGAATCGATTTCAGCACGACGATTTTCATTTGCAAAATATTATCGTAGACAATAATAGGTATGCTGGGGTAATTGATTTCAATAATTTTGATTGGGGAGATCCAATTCATGATTTTGTAAAAATAGCTCTATTTCAAAGGAATGAGAGTATTCCATTTTCAATAGGGCAAATTCAAGGGTATTTTAATCATACTGTTCCTGAAGAGTTTTGGATGCTTTATTCTATTTATGCTGGAATGGTTATATTTTCATCAATAATCTGGTCATTACGTTTTGCACCACACCAATTAGATGAAATGATAGAAAGGCTACATAATATACTGGAAGATCATAAAGGTTTTGAAATTCTAAGACCTTTATGGTATGAACCACATATGTTGTTTTGTGAAAAGTGATAAATACGGTGTATTTAAAGGGAGATTTGGAATTTTTGCTTATTAGGTTAATTACATTGTAGCAGGAATTGGGATTAGATAATGGATTAAGAAAAGGAGCGATATGTTTTTAATATCCCTCCTTTTTTGTTATTTTGATAAAATTTTTTTCTATACACTGAAGATAAACTAATTTTCCGTTAAATCAATACTCGATTATAAAGAAAAAGTCTTTAAATGTGAACGAAATTAAACATTTAAAATATGTTTAATAATTGTGTTGATTGTAGCTAAAAAACTTGGTATGGTATTATATCATATTAGGAAAAAGTAAAAGGAAGCGACATCAGATAGAGATTGCGAATAACTTGTGAACGATTTCATAATAATGTTGTTTTTATAT
>NZ_JBALLY010000138.1:0-15382 GCF_036963045.1 Bacillus sp. JJ864
ATATAAAATGACTCTATTAACTTTGTTTATCTAGCCTTTGGATTTTAATGTTATATAAGTTATTGATAAAATAGAATTGTCATGTATTGAGACCTATAGAAAGTGGAGGGATTTGTTTTGAAGAGTCAAATTGAGTTTCAAATATATAAATTTTGTATAGAAGATATACCTGACCTTATTGCCCTTTCAGCTTCAGTTGGTTGGGATTATGATGAGAATGAAATCAATACAATTATATTAGTAGGTACTTTATATGGGCATAAAACAGCTCAGGGTGAAATTATTTCAAGCGCAGCCTTTATTCCTTATGGAAATAACTTAGCTTCTATTGGAATGGTAATTGTTAATGAAAATTACAGAGGATATGGCTTAGGTAAAAAACTTACACAAGCTTGTATTAATACAGTATCTAATAATGTCACAATTATGCTAGTTGCAACTCAAGAAGGTTATCCTCTATATGAAAAATTAGGATTTCAATCAGTTACTTGTATACATAAATTATTAAGTGATCATAACCATTCTTTTTACCGTATCGAAAAAAATCGTGATTACGACATACTTCCATTAACTGATAGTCATTTTCATGATGTATATGAGTTAGATCGATGCGCAGTCGGGGCAGATAGCAAAGTATTTCTTAAATCTAGAATTAAACAGGCAAAACAAAAAATAGTAGTTAAAGCAAAGACTGGAGATATAGTTGGCTATGGATTAAGCATACAGGGACCAATTCATTTAATTCTTGGTCCCATTGTAGCACTTAATCATGATGTAGCTACTCACCTTATCCACCACCTTGCTACAGGCTACAAAGGAAAACTAAGAATAGATGTGCCTGATGAACAAAATTCATTTATAACATACTTAGAACAATGTGGATTTAAAAAAGTAAGCCAACCACCAGTAATGATCAAAAATTCAATGAAATTACCAAGAAGAAATAATACACTTTATAGTATTGCTGCTCAAGCTTTCTGTTAAAAAACCTAACATTTCAAAATAACTACATCCTAATTTCTCAGTTTTATAATCGAGGAATTAGGATTCTTAACATTGTAAATCCATATTTTTTGTTTTAAATAAAACAAAAGACAACCCTGCCGAGATACAGATTAGTACAGCACCAAATATATACACCATTCTAATACCAAAATATTCAGCGATAACTCCAACTATAAAAATAGAAATGCTTGAAACTGTTGACAATAGAACGTTACGAGAAGCATATACTTTCGGAAGTAATGTCACATCTATGTTTGTTTGAAGTGCAGTTTGCTGTGCTATATCCCGTATTTGATATGCCGGTCCCATCGCAATACAGAGTATAAGCGATAAGAGAGGCATACTACTAAGCCCATATAACAAAGTAAGAATGCTGAACAAAAAAGAGCCAGTTGCCATACTTAGTACAAGATTTGTTTGAATCTTTTTTGCTAGATATATCGTAATAATTCCTCCTAAAATTGTACCAATATAATAACTAGCATTAATGTACCCCCACCATTGTTCTCTTTTGTGGAGTATTTCTTTTACATAAACCAATGTGATTGTACCAACCCAGATTTGACCTGCAATTCCTTCGATTACATCCATTAATGTAACTAATCGCAGGGTTGAGTTACTCCAAAGATGAATCCAACCTTCCTTCATAAGGGTCCATTTAGATGCCCCTTGCTGTTCTCTTTTCTGATTGTACAGAGAGCGAATAGCAAAGTATAAGCAAACTATAGAAATCCATAAAAAGACAGCCGTTATTAGTAAAGTAGAAGTATACCCCATTTTTACGACAATAAATCCCGTCAGCGTATAGCCACCAATTTGTACCGCTTGATTGGAGATCGATAACAAGCTATTCGCTTTTACAAGTTCTTCTTTTAAAACGATTTTGGGAACTATAGAATTCAATAAGGGACTCCCCCATCCTTCAACGAATGAAAGTATCAATATGTAAGTAAGTAAAATATAAATATGAGAAGTTAAGAATGTAAACCCTAATAGTAAAAAAGTAATCAAGATACTCTTAATTATTTGCAAGTTTACAAGTGCTTTTGACGTAGAAGTATTTTGTAGAATTAGCGGTGCTGACAAACCAGCTATTAATCTTGTAAGAGCTTTCAAAAAAGGAAATAAAGAAGCAAATAATACAGATTCCGTTTTCTGATAAATAAAAGTTGTAATGACCATAATATATACGACATCAGCTAACGAAATGGTTGTTTGAGCTATCCAGAACGAATAAAATCTATAACTTTTCATTGCCACCTCCAGATAAGAAATATGATTTAATTAAAATAATTATAAAATAGATAATATTAAATATAAACAGAAATCTATGGGTTCTATAAACATTTGACTACACTTTGAGATGTATGCTGAAGCATTATTACTAATAAATACATACCTTTAGGCTAAAGTCTAAATATATTTCAAGCAAAAGAATATACTATTGCATACATGACCCATTGGAGTGAATTTATTATGAACCTCTTTCCAACAAGGGTTGTTACCGTTACTCCTGTAGCAACCCCTGCCATCCACGTTGCCGCCATTCATACGATAAGTCCCGTTGTAGGAATTGTAACGCCATTCATTTGGCCATATCCACCCATTCACTTATCGGTAACACATCCACACGTCAGCTATTATTACCATCACATTCCTACAATATATAGAAAGTATTGATGAACCGTTTAATTATTACCGAACATAAAAAGCGCCATTTTTACATAGCGCTTTTTATGTTCTATATCCATTCGAAATGATTAAAAGAAATCATAAAAAAACGGCTGCATTTAAGATAAAATGTAACCAATGTTCTCGATCTCGCACTAACATACCGGAATATTTTTTCGCAAATTGCTCATATATGATTTCAATCTCTTTCAAATGAGATTCCTTCTTACATCGTTTGATGCTTCCTGACACATGTTCTTTCATAATTAAATCCGCTTTTGTTAATGAACATACAAGTCGATTCGCAAACAGCTCCCATCCATACTTCCTGTAAAAAGAAACAGAAAATGGGTGCAGCATGGAAACGGTATAACCGTCTTGTCTCATCGTCTCTAAAACATATTTTAATAATTTTTTTACATAACCGTTTCGTCTAAATTCTGGATAGGTAGCTACCCCCGCAATTCCACCCATTTTGAACTTTTCTTCACCTAAAAATATTTCAAACGGGATAAGGTGTAATTTTGCAGCAAGCTCTTTTTCTTCTAATATCCCAAATATTTGATGATACTTTTTCATAAGCTGAAGACGTTTTTCAATTTGTTCTTCTGGTACTTTATATTGAAAGGCATATTCAGATAGTCGAATTGCCTCCCGGTATTGTTCTTCTAATAATTGAATTACTTCCATTCTCCCGTGTCCCCCTACAACGTATTCATACCTACACATGCAAGATACAATATAACGCAATAATCAGAAAATATAAATTTCCCAAATGAAAACCCGATAGATCTTATATCAATCTACCGGGTTTCTAACTTCAATTTCTCAATCTCTTCAAAAAATCCTGGATATGATACTCCAACAGCTCCTGCATCCTGGATCATCGTCTCTCCATTCGCAATACATCCAGCAACTGCAAGCATCATTCCAATCCGATGATCGCCATGACTGTTTACGGTATTTCCGTTTAATGATGTTTTTCCATAAATAATCATTCCATCATCGGTCGCTTCTATACGTGCTCCTAGTTTTGTTAGTTCTTCTACCACTGTATCAATTCGATTCGTTTCTTTTACCTTCAGCTCATGAGCATCTTTAATAATCGTAACCCCTTCTGCTTGCGTTGCTGCAAGAGCGATAATTGGGATTTCATCAATTAACCTTGGGATAATGTCACCGCCAATCTCAATTCCCTTTAACTTTGATGTTTCAATTGTAAGATTAGCGGCAGGTTCTGCGGCACCTCTATCGTATTGTTCAATTGCTAATTTTGCTCCCATTTTTATAAGAACATCGATAATTCCCGTTCTTGTTGGATTGATTCCAACATTTTGTAATGTAAGCTTACTATTTGGAGTAATCGCTCCACCTACTAAGAAAAACGCAGCCGATGAAATATCTCCCGGTACATGAATGTTCGTTCCTGTTAGCCGTTGTCCGCCTTCTATTGAAACTTTCGTTCCCTCTCTCTTCACTTGTACGCCAAATGCTTGAAGCATACGTTCTGTATGATCCCTTGATACATGAGGCTCTGTAACACTTGTTACACCTTGTGCTCCTAGACCCGCTAATAAAATAGCCGATTTCACCTGCGCACTTGCAACAGGAGAAATATAATCAATTGCTTGAAGATTCCCTCCTCGTATCGTTAACGGTGTATATGTTCCGGCTTCTCTTCCATCAATTGCTGCTCCCATTAAGCTAAGCGGTTGTGTAACACGTTTCATTGGGCGTTTTCCGATAGAATGATCACCTTGCAAGGAGAAATGAAGGTTTGTATTCGCTAGTATACCAAGTAAGAGACGAATCGTTGTACCGGAATTCCCAACATCAAGTACGTGCTCCGCTTCTTGTAACCCTTCCATTCCTGTTCCAATTACTTCTACTTCATCTCCGTTTTGCGTTATTGATACCCCCATCTCACGAAAACAGGAGATTGTGCTTAAACAGTCTGCTCCTGGTAAAAAGCCCTTAATCGTTGTTTTTCCGTGGGCAATAGCGCCAAACATGACTGAACGATGCGAAATTGATTTATCACCTGGAATAACAACCGTGCCTTGCAACCCTTCCATAGCTGTCTGTACAGTTTTCATATTTACGGCACCTTCATTCCTTTATATATTTTCATACGTTTGATACTGTTCGTGTTGTAAAGATTGCGTTGCTTTCAAACGATCTTCTTCTGTTTGAAAACTAATACGTAACACCCCGAGTAGTCCTTCACGTGCTTCTAGTATTTGCAAATTTGTTATACTAATCTCGTGTTTTGCGAGTATGCTTGTAATATGCGCTAACGCCCCGACTTTATCTAAAACATCAACGTATAAATCATGATAAGCGGGAATCGCCCCGCTTTTGCGGACAGGCATAGAATCGCGATATTCTTTCGCCTTTGCGAAGTAATTTTGTATTACCTCGGCATCTCCTTCTGCAACTGTTTGGTGCAGTTGCTTCATTTCTGTAATCCATTCCTCTAATAATTGTAATAAATGAGAACGGTTTTGTCTTACAATATCGCTCCACATTTTCGGACTACTAGAAGCGATGCGGGTAATGTCTTTAAAACCACCAGCAGCTAGCATATGGATCAACGGATTATCTCCGGCATGTTTCTCTACTTGCTTAACTAGCCCTGCCGCAATTAAGTGGGGAAAGTGACTGACAACACCTGTTACATAATCATGTTCCTCCGTATGTAACACAAGAAAATGCGAACGCGTTCCTTTTAACCAATCTTTTAACTGTTCAACCTTCTCTGTCTGAACATGGCGCATCGGTGTTAAAATGTAATATGCATTTTCAAATAAATGCGCCTTTGCACTTTCTACTCCCGTTTTATGAGATCCCGCCATCGGATGCCCGCCAATAAACGTAACATCGTTTGGCAGCAATATTTCTGCTTCTTTCATAATTGTGCCTTTTGTACTTCCAACATCCGTCACGATGACGTCTTCACGTAATTTATACGAAGCAAGTTGTTTTAATAACTTAGTTGTTTCTTCAACAGGAGATGCGAAAATAATTAAATGTGCTTCTTCACATATTGTTTGTAAGTTCACTCCCGCTTCGTCGATTACGTTCAATTGTTTTGCACGTTCCACTTGCTCACTTTGAATGTCATAACCAGTAATGATGACATTGTGTTCTCGCTTTATTGCTAAAGCAAGTGAACCACCAATTAATCCTGTTCCTATTAATACAACTTTTTTACACATGTGCCTCATCTCGAGACCTACTATTATGAAAGTGTTGTTTTAACACTGCAATCACTCCTTCATTTTGTTTACTCGTACCGATTGTGATGCGAACACCATTTAAAAATGGACGAACGATATATCCAGCGTGTGCACAAAGTTCATAAATTTCCTGAGCATTGTCTAACGGTAAAAAGATAAAGTTCGTTTGAGATGAATAAAATGGAATCTCATTTTCTATACAAAAGCTTTCATATTGCTGCAAGCCTTCTCGGTTTGCACGAATGATCCTTTGTAAAAATGAATCATCATTCCACGCAAGTACGGCAGCTTTTTGTGCAAGTGATGATACATTAAACGGAAGACGAACAACATTTAATTTCTCAATGATTGCTTCATTTCCAACTGCATAACCAACGCGAAATGCTGCTAATCCGTATGCCTTTGAAAATGTTTTTAAGATAAGAAGGTTCTTATACTCTTTCAAAAGTGAAATGGTATCTGGAAAGTCACCCGCTGTGACATATTCATAATACGCTTCATCAATTACAACTAATGTTTCTTTATGAACTCGCTCCATAAATTCACGTAATTTTCGGTCATTCACATATGTGCCTGTTGGATTATTCGGATTACAAATCCAAACAATTTTTGTTTTTTCATTCATGACTGCCGCAATTTCATCTAAATTATAAACTCCATTTTGCAGCGGTACTTCCTTGACCTCACACCCTTCAATTACTGCATGATGGCGATATTGCGGGAATGTTTCTCCAGCTGTCACAATATTATCACCTTGGCAAAGTAGTGTTCGGCTAATAATTTGAATGACTTCATCAAGACCGCTGCCACATAAAATTTCTTCTTTTTTCACATCCAATTTCTCCGCAATCGTTTGACGAAGTTCTACTGCTCCCCCGTCCGGGTATAAAGCATGTTCATTCGGCTCTTTTAGTAAACCTTCCATCACACGAGGTGAACAACCAAATGGATTTTCATTTGAAGCTAATTTTACAAATGAATGGATACCATAATCTGCTTGCATTTGTTTTGCTGATTTACCTGGTTTATACGGTTGCAGCGCCCGTAGTTGTTCTTTTACTTTCATGAAAATCCTCCTTTTTAAAATTCTTTCGCGTATTTTTTATGCTGAGCAATATTATCCTTAATAAGATCCATACGATCTTGCCCAAATTGGTCTACTAACGCAGTTGCCAGTTCCCATGCGACAACAGCTTCTGCCACTACACTTGCCGCCGGTACAGCGCAGCTATCGGAACGTTCAATGCTTGCTTGAAACACTTCCTTCGTATCAATATCCACACTTGCCAATGGTTTATATAATGTCGGAATTGGTTTCATAACACCTCTGACAACAATCGGCATTCCTGTTGTCATTCCGCCCTCTAATCCACCAGCGTTATTCGTTTTTCGTGTGTAACCCGTTTCTTCATCCCACAAAATCTCATCATGTACAGCACTTCCTGGTTGCCCGGCTGCCTCAAAACCAATGCCGATTTCAGCGCCTTTAAATGCATTAATACTCATGATTGCCGCTGCTAACTTTGCGTCTAATTTCCGGTCATAATGAACGTAACTGCCAACACCAATCGGCATTCCTTCTGCAACCACTTCAACGATGCCACCAATAGAATCTCCGTTACTTTTCGCTGCATCAATTGCTTCCATCATTGCTTGCTCTGCCTCTTTATCTAAGCAGCGAACAGGCGAATGTTCTGAAATCATCTGCATCTCTTCTAATGATTTATGTGAAACTTGGTTAGCTTTTACGCCACCAATTTCAAGCACATGACCTGCAATATTTACACCTAATTCAGTTAAAACCTTTTTTGCAACAGCTCCTGCCGCTACTCTTACAGTTGTCTCCCTAGCAGAAGAACGTTCTAATACATTACGTATATCACGGTGACCATACTTAATTGCCCCGTTTAAATCGGCATGCCCTGGACGTGGCTTTGTAATTGTTCGTTTCATTTCTTTACTTTCCTGTTCAGAAACCGGTTCTGCTCCCATTACGTTTGTCCAATGTTTGAAATCATCATTTTTTACAACTAGTGTAATCGGTGAACCAAGGGTATAGCCGTGCCGCACACCGCTTACGATTTCCACTGTATCTGTTTCAATTTGCATACGTCTTCCGCGGCCATAGCCCTTTTGGCGTCTTAGTAGCTCTTTATTAATATCTTCTGCAGTTACATTTAGACCTGCCGGAACACCTTCCAAAATAACCGTCAATTGCGGGCCATGTGATTCTCCAGCTGTTATATATCTCATTTCCATTTCTCCCTTATCATTTTATCCCGCACTAACGGACAGTAAGACTCCTTCCACAAGATTCTGAGAAGTCAAAGAAGATAGGTAGGAGGTAACTGTCCGTAAGAGCCCGATTAGTTCAACTAACCAGCAGTGGGAGATAAACCCTCCTACTGCTGGAAGTTTCACTTTATAAAAAAGCCCCTACTGATTTCGTTCAGTAGGGGCGACAATACGCGCGGTACCACCCTAGTTATAGACAAATATGTCTACCTCTTTTTATTGTTAACGATCATTTTGACCGTCTTTCCCTTCATAAAAACTTTCGTCTTTACTACGAAAAAGATGCTCCAGGGGTGTAATTCACACATATCTTTGTACTGATTTCCACCAACCATCAGCTCTCTGTAACAAGAAAATACATGCTACTGCTTCCCTATCAACGCAATATTTATTTCATTATGATAACTTATTTTTAAATCCTTTTAACTCTTCCATGAAGGCATGGAACTGCGGAATATCCATTTGTTGTGCTGAATCTGATAAAGCAACTGCTGGGTCTGGATGCACTTCTGCCATAACAGCATCTGCACCAATCGCTAATGCTGCTTTCGCAGTTGGTAAAAGTAAATCTTTTCGCCCTGTTGAATGCGTTACATCTACAACAACCGGTAAATGTGTTTCTTTCTTTAAAATTGGCACTGCGGAAATATCAAGTGTATTTCGCGTTGCTCTTTCATATGTGCGAATGCCGCGTTCACATAGAATAATTTGATCATTCCCCTGAGCAATAATGTATTCTGCTGCATTCACAAATTCATCAATTGTCGCTGCTAAACCACGTTTTAGTAATACTGGTTTATTCACTTTTCCGACGGCTCTTAATAAATCGAAGTTTTGCATATTACGAGCGCCTACTTGAATCACATCAACGTAATCAAGTGCCATTTCTACATCATTAGGATTTAAGATTTCACTAATAATCGCTAAATCAAATTCGTCTGCAACTTGGCGTAAAATTTGCAGCCCTTCTACTCCTAATCCTTGGAAGTCGTATGGAGATGTTCTCGGTTTGAACGCACCGCCGCGCATTAACTTTATTCCTTGTTCTTTCATCGCCTGAGCAACTTGGCGAACTTGCTCTAAACTTTCAACTGCGCACGGCCCCATAATGAACGTTTGTGCGCCGCTTCCTAGCAATTCACCTTTTACATCAACAATCGTATTTTCTTGTTTCTTTTTACGTGAAACTAATAATGCTTTACGATTATCATCTTCTTGCAGTTCTAGGCTCGCTTTAAAAATTGTTTTGAAAATATGTTGCACTGTAGATGTTTCAAATGGTCCTTCGTTATGCTCTGCAAGCATATCGAGTACTTCACGCTCGCGAACAGGATCGAAGCGTTTCGTGCCTTGCAATTTCTTTTGTTGTCCGATTTCTTGCACAACCTTTGCACGCTCATTCAATAAGTGCAGAAGTTGTAAGTTAATCTCATCCACCTGTTTACGTAATTTTTCTAATTCATGATTTCCCATTAAAAATTCCTCCTTGTATCTTTTTGAAATTATATAATAAGGGATTGAAAATTCCCTATTTTCTGAACTCATTTCTTATAACAAAGCAAAGTTGATAACAATTTCTCATATGAAATATATGAAAAAATCCCTACTGATTCAATCAGTAGGGACGATTATTATCGCGGTACCACCCTAGTTGCAGACACATTTGTCTACCTCTCTTTATTGTTAACGATCGTTTTGACCGTCTTTCCCTTCATAAAGACTTCTGCCTTTACTACGAAAAAGATGCTCCAGGACTGTAATTCACGTTTACCTTTGTACTGATTTCCACCAACCATCAGCTCTCTATAACAGGGAGATAAACACTACTTTGTTCCCTTCAATGCGTTGTTTTTATTAAGTATGATTTGTATTATAGAATGTCATTTCGAAATATGTCAACACTTTTTCATTATTTTTTATATTTTTTTCTCACTGCATCAAATGGTTCATAATAACAAATGTGAATCATTTGCATTTCGATTGATCATTCCAATGCGGATCATTTCATTTTGAATACGTTCAAGTAACGTATTTTCAAGCTTCATCTCATCAAACAATTGCCGAAGATGAATCACTTCATTTTCAATACACTCTGCATCATTTATCTTTGTTAATAAAACAAAAAATAATGTTGCATATACTTTAGGACTTTGATGAATCAACTCGTTTTTTTCCAACAGCTGTTTCAATAAATCCTTCAATGCTTGTTTTTCTTTCTGCAATGAAGATATAGAAAAATGCGATAAAACAGTTTCAATCCCTTTTTCAGCGATAACATCCATGTATAACACAAACCGCAAAAAGATAATATATTCTTTCTCTGCTATTATACTCATTTTAGGGCGTTCTACTAAAAAATCTGCAAGCCAATCTTGCCAAAATTTTTGTTGTTCTTTTACGCTCAAAGTTTTTACATAATACGATACATTTTCTATAAACTTTACCTTCTCTACCTCTTCTCCCTGTATAAAAAGAGTGTTCAACCAATCTAGTTGTTTATCCCAATATAAAATACACTTTAAAAAGACGAGACTTAACCATTTCATAAATACTTCTTGTGTTTGCCCATTCAACAAATGTAAATGCCGAACAGCAAAAGCAATATATTTCTTTGTTTGTATAAATAAAGGCAAATTAATTTGCGTATTTACAAACCCTGCCCATGCATACTTTATTTTCTCTTCATTCTTCTGCAAATCTAAATAAGGAATCATATGTTTTCTACACCATTGCTTCTCGATATGATAGAGAAATGTTAAGTCTGCTGTTAGCCTCGTAATCATAATATTTACGTAGTATGATTTTTTCTGCATTTGCTCTTCAAATACATATAAATAAGCATGTATATTTCGATCATATAAATGCTCATACGCTAGAAGTTTTAATAAAACTGCTGTTATTTTCCCTACTGGATGCAAAGCAGCCTCATTATAGTAATCCGTTTGCTTTTTACCTCCTCCTTGTTCACCTTTCATAACGTGAGGAAACAATGAAAATGCAAGCTGTTTTATTGCTCGAATTGTATCTTCTTGAAATTCTGCTAACTGATTGCCCTTTTCATAGAGAAAACTGCTAATGAGCCAATGGTAAGTATCATGCCTTACAAATTGATGCAGTAATGGTAAAAGCTCTTGCATCTGTTTATCTGTTAATTTCCGATTATTGCGCCACTCTCTTATGAATACAAACCATACTTCTTTACTCACTTCTTTATCCTTAACTAATTGATATGCAAGAGAAATACTCCATTGTACATCTGTTTTACAAGCCTTTGAAAGCATTTCTAAAAAATGATGTTTCTCAAACAATCCTTCTTGTGAATATTGAAGAACTTGCCTTATCATTTCTTCCTCATTCATATGTAACAAACCATCAGTTGTTAAATTACATGTAATTGGTTGTAATGTCCGCTCTTCTTGTAAATCAGGAAACTGCCTCGATAAAAAATGAAGGAATTTTTGTTTCATAAATTCATATGTTTGTTTCGTTCGTTCATTAGTTGGGTCGCACATATATAGCCAATCGATTAAGTTACATGCCACATAACACGTCTTTTCTTCAAACTGTTTCTCTATAGTTGTCAGCACTTTTTCTTTCGTATGTTCAGATACATGTTCGTAATGATTCTTTAACAATTGAAACACTTCATGCTTACAGGAGTCTTCAGTAAGCAATTGATGTTGTAACAACCATTCTATTTTTTCATTTTGCGTTCGGAAAACAGTATGGTTCATACTATGCACTGCAATTCGCTTTTGTAGCGTATTCCCAAATTCCATCATAAAAGAAATATAAAAGTTTGCTTTATCTTCATAATGGGTACAAACATAGTCCATACAATCTCTAACAATATTAATTAAAAAAGAAAATTCACGCGGTTGGCTATCTTGCTCATGTGGTTCAATTGCACTTCGTGATTCACTAACTGAATCATGGATCTGAAGCGCCTGTTGTGTTAGCGTTAATCTCTGTAGCTTTTCTAATCCAATCTGCAAAATTTGGATAGCAAAATAAGAAAGGTGCGGCTTTATTTTCACTTCCCATATGTGCTGCATCTTTGAAAAGGTTGCAGATGACAAATGGTTTGTTTCTGCTAACTCTACAACATCTTGCATCTCTTGTTCCCATTGCCGAAGTCGCTTCAATTTTAGTTTCCCATCTAATATACATGTGAATAAAAGAACCATAATTTCTTTATGCTCTGGGTACGTACATTTATGAAGCAAAGAAGGCAGACTTTCGATGAAAAATTCATTTCTTTTCGCCTTTTCTAACAACAATAAAAGCCACTTTGCAAACGAAACTGTATGTATCGGCTGTTCCATCTTTACTAAAAATGTGCATATCGTATTCCAAAACAAAGCTGATACTTTTGTATTATTTTTATACATTAACTGAAATAATTCACTTTGGTGGCTTACTAAAAAATGATCAACAATCCACTGTGCAAGCAGCTGATCTTTTTCGGAAGTCTCAGCTTCCTCTGAAAATAAAATCCGCAGTTGCCCTTCTTTTTCTAACCATTCCACCCATTCGTAGTCTCTTGCAAATTCAACAAAGTAACGAAGTGTCTCAATCTTTTTTATTGATTGTTTAACATAAGACAACTGTTCTTGTTCTAAAGATGGTGGAACCGTTACGATATCACGAATTCGTGTTCTTTTTGTAATATAATTATCACCCATTAACTCTGCCCATCGCTGCACTGCTTTTGCTAATGATTGATGATTCTGTATCTTATTCGGATAGACAATAGGCTTAACCCCTAAATGCTCCCAGTGATATGTATTATCTCCCCCCGCAACAAACGCATACCGCCTCGTACTTGGTGGTAATCCCGTTGCTAAATATTTCATAACAGGGTCATTATGACTATATCCAATAAATAAAACTGTATAATTAGAAAATAAATCAATTAAAAATCGTCTCGCCCATCCTTCTGTTAAGTAAGCCCTTCCAAAATCACCATCAGTCAAAATTAAATTTTCTTCTTCTTGTTCCACATTTCCATGAATATATGCCAATCCTTTAAACGCTCTTCCCGTTGGAAGTGCCGGAGCGTAATATATATTTACTTTACGTTTTGACTCCTCAATTACCGTTGAAAAATGCTGATCAAAATTTGTAGTTACAATCCGAACATTTTCATCAGTTGCAAATAATTGCAAAATAGAATTGTGTAATGGATTTGGCTTTGAATCCGCTACATGAACAAGGTTCTTCGCAATCTGATGAACATCTTTCGTTTTTGCAATTTTCCCAAGATAATAATCATGCGGTTCATTTTCCTCACGTTTGTCTACATATAGTGCGTTCGCAATATCATCCACTAAATCATCAAAATTTAGTAAGTTTGAATTGCCTTTCATAGATACTCCAGCTCCAACAAATAAAACCAGTTTCCCTTGTTCGAGTTTATCAAAGAGTTCATCTGGAATTTCTACATCTGAAGTAATCCACACCCTCGATCCCCCCTTACCTAAAAATGTTAATTTTCTCTTTCTAATATAACATTTTCTTTGTATTTTTTTAACATTCTGATAAGCAAAAGAAGATAAAAAATTTTAACCTTATATTTAGAAAACACCTTACATACAGTAATTTTATATTCCCATGCATAAAGTCCCTTTTTTCATTCAAACTAAATAGAAAAAGAGAGGTTCAAATGATGAATCATATTACGATTATGCTTATCAAATTTATATCCTGTATGATTGCTTTTGCAATTGGTTTGGATTTATTTTTCGATGCAACAATTGTTGACATCTTTTCCTTTAGTTTATTTATTACTATCGCGTCGTATATGTTAGGAGATCAAATTATCTTGCCCCGAGCTGGAAATACCGCTGCACTCATGATTGATTTTCTTTTTACTTATATGAGTGTATGGATTTTCGGGAGCGTACTGTTAGACAACTATATGCAAATTGCTTGGGGAAGTATTTTATCAGCCATTATAGTTACAGGAGCAGAAATTTTTGTTCATCGCTATTTAATGGATCGCATTGCTACTTATCAAACCATTGAAAGAAAACCATTCACTTTCAACAGATCGCTAGCGTATGGAACAGAGTTTGCGGAGGAGCAAAATGTTACAGAAACGAAAAAACAGAAATGATACAACCACTTTAGAGATTTGAATTAAAAAATACTGCGTTTCTTGAACGAAAAGAAAAATCCTGAGAAATACTCTTTCTCAGGATTTTTCGTCAAATTAAAGTCATTGTTTATCAAACTACACTTCGTTCCACATGCCTCTTATGAAGAAGCTTTTAATGGACGAAATACAATAGTGAAATATGATTAAAGTAACAAAATTTTTTTCATTTTAACATTTGAGATTTTCTCCAATACCCTCTATCTTTATGATACAAAATTAACGCAATCACTAAAATTCCTGATGCAATCCAAATCGATTTATTTCCTATATGAGTGGTAGAAAATGTCCCTACCAGTGCACCAAATATAAAAGAAAGAATAATAACAAGAAATTCTTTAAATCGTTTTTTCTCTTCCTGATCATGTTTTATAAATGCTAAATACCCTGCCTGCGTTGCAGTTCGAAGATTCCCTGTTGTCATCGTTGAATTGTAGACCCATTTGTCTAATTTATTAAAAGTAGAGATTTGTAAAGATGATACAAACGCAATACATACTGTTACCACGATGTTAGGGATACTTTTTGGCAAGAACCCTACAACGATTAAAACGATACATTCTAGTATAAGAATAGAGCGTCTGTAACTATGCAATGCATGTCTTATATGAGGAATCTTTACTACTTCTGATATTAAAACACCTAACATAAAAGCTAAAATAGGTGGAATATAAAGCAAAGCATTATGCCATTCTCCGTTAGCTGCTCTTATAGCGAGTAATACTACATTCCCTGTTTGTGCATTGGCAAATACTCCGTCCCTACTGATGAAAGTATACGCATCTAGAAAGCCTCCAACTACAGCTAACAAAACACCCAAATAAACAGAGTTTGAAGATAATGAGGGGATTGGACTTAGTTTGTCTTTCATATAATTATCTCCTTGTATCTTATATTACATATGTTATCCATTTATATAAAAACAACATTATTATGAAATCGTTCACAAGTTATTCGCAATCTCTATCTGATGTCGCTTCCTTTTACTTTTTCCTAATATGATATAATACCATAC
>NZ_JBALLY010000139.1:0-3428 GCF_036963045.1 Bacillus sp. JJ864
AAATTTTATGTGAGATTAAACCTCTATCCTAGTCCATATTCCCCCGTTATATTTCGAATCCCTACCACCCTTGCCGCTCTCACCTTTTCATCTCGTTATGATACAATATAATTATCATATGTACTGTAACTTGGAGGATAGAGTATGAAAGCGTTTTGGACAACAGTATTAACGATAATCGGTACTCTTATTGGAATTGGCATTTTCTTTACGAATAAAGTCATGTATTTAAAGAAAAAAACAGAAGAAGAAATTTTAGAACGTGAAACAAAACAACATTTTCACTTGGAGGATTTTGAAGCTCTACAGAAAGAAGAAGTATACCTCACTTCTCAATTTGGTTATAACATTCATGGTTACTTTATTCCTGTTAGCCATTCGAATAAGTTCATGATTTTTTGTCACGGCGTCACCGTCAACAAAATGAATTCCATAAAGTATGCAAATTTATTTTTAAGCAGAGGATTCAACGTATTTATTTATGATCATCGCCGCCACGGCCAAACTGGAGGTAAAACAACAAGTTATGGCTATTACGAAAAACACGATCTAAAGACGGTAGTAGATTGGCTCAAACAACGATTTGGTTCAAATATTACGCTTGGTATCCACGGTGAATCAATGGGAGCAGCAACGTTATTACAATATGCAGGCATGGTTGAGGACGGAGCTGATTTTTACATTGCTGACTGTCCATTCTCTGATTTTTATGAACAGCTTCATTACCGTTTAAAGGTTGAGTTTCATTTACCAAAGTGGCCACTTTTACCAATGGCTAATGCATTTTTAAAAGTGCGTGATGGCTATACAATTCGTGAGGTTTCTCCAATTGATTGTGTGAAAAACATTAAAAATCCTGTATTGTTCATCCACAGTAAAGATGATGATTACATTTTATGCAATATGACACAATCATTATATGAGGCTAAAGAAGGAGCAAAAGAACTCTTTATTGCCGAAAAAGGCACTCATGCTTGTTCTTATGGAGAAAATAGAGAAGAATATGAAGCTGCAGTTGATCAATTTTTAACAACATACGTAAACGAAACAAAAAACAGGCTCGCATAAGCCTGTTTTTATTTTAATGAAATAACAATTGGTTTATCTTTAGCAAAAGAAGGGGCAAATAATAATTCAGATACCGTCTCTTCTTTAGGTATTTCGAATATAATACTTGATTGCAATGAATCGTATGATTTTAACCTTCTATCATGTAATATACTTGTATCCCTTTTCGTTTGAACAACTCCATATATTTTTCCCGTCTCCGAAATAACATTAAACTGAGCTGGCCTTACAATAATACTTTTGTTTCTACTGTTCTTTAAAGAAAAGTCCACAACAAGAAGCGTGTAATTATTTTTTGCAGTCCATACGTCATAATGTGGTACACGACTTACATTTTTAATAACAAAATCTATTTGATGAGCAGATAAAATACCTTTTACACTTGATTGATTAGCCTGCTCTTCTCTATTGCATCCAGCTATGCAAAAGGAAATGATAATACTTATGATGACCAATCGTTTCCACAACAACTACCACCTTCTTTGCTGTTTCTATCGGTTGTATGTTGCACACATTGTGTGTTTTTATGCATTTTGAAATACACACGAAGAGGCTAATTCATCTCCAAGTGAATTAGCCTTCTCCCTATCCAAACCAACAGCAAAAGTTTTATTACATTTACAATGGCCTATTACGCCAATACATCTGTAACTTGATCCATATTTTCAGAAATCCACTTTACTGCTTCATCAAGTGATGGAAACTCTGTTGTTTGAAATGTTACTTCATCTTGTAATAACCATACATCCTTCACTTCTTGTTGCACACCGGCAATTGACCAATGAAGTAAGCTGTACGGATGATTATCGTTTAAAAACGATACCCATGTTCGCTCTGTTGCAATATTTTGTAATATACGTAATTGTTTGTTCATGTTTATGTTCACCTTATTATTTTTTCAGTATATAGCTTATTATATCATACCTTTCGAGAGGACTCCCACCTCTAAACATATGTGAAGGTGGTGAGGTGAATCGAAAAAAATATTTTATGTTTAAGAAAAACGATAGAAACGTACGTTCTTGTTTTGTTATAATATCTTTAACAAGGAGGTGAAAAAATGTCAACGGAAAATCAAATACATTATAAAACTCTTCAAATTTGGATTGAAAAAGGACATCGTATGTATTCTTATTTTCAAGAATCTTGCCAAAACGCTAAAAGTATGTACAACACGACAAACTTTTATATACGACAAGTGTATACAGGTTTGACACAAGATAAGGAATTGCAACCTTTACAAAAAGAAGTTTTGGATACAATTGATAAAAACATGGGGAAGATGAATGATACACAACTTCTTGCCTATCAAAAGAAATTGGAAAAAGAGAAAACAAAACCAAAAGAAAAACAAAAAGAAGTGAAATGTAATTTGTTTTCAGAACCAACTACAGAAAAACCTTATGTAGATTATAATTTTCTAGATGTATTATTTAAAGCAATGATGCAGAAGGATTATCGTGCTTTGCCTACGCAATCTAGTCAATCAATCATGAAAAATGTATTCCAAAATTGGAAGTCTTTTTTTGCTAGTTTAAAAAATTATAAAAAGAATCCCAACAAATATACTGGAAAACCTAGAATTCCAAAGTATATTCGTTCTTCTGAAAAGGAAATCTTGTATACAAATCAAGATTGTGTCATTAAAAAGGATAAGTTTTTAAAGTTTCCAAAGACAAAATTGCAATTAAACATTGGGAAATTGGGGTTTACTGAAGGTAAACTGAAGCAAGTTCGTGTGATCCCAAAATACAATGGATATGTGGTGGAATTAGTGATAGATGTCCCTTCAGAACAACAATCCGTTGAAGAGAATGGTCGTTATATGAGTATTGATTTAGGGATTGATAACCTTGCAACCATCGTAACAAACACAGGTATGAAGCCTGTACTTGTTAAGGGCAAACATGTCAAAAGCATAAATCAATATTACAATAAAATGAAGAGCTATTTTACAAGTGTTCTAAGGCAAGGTAAACAAACAAATGAAGGCTCTTTTACTTCTAAAAGAATAGAAAAACTTCATCAAAAGCGTTACCTGAAAATAAAAGACATTTTCCATAAGGCAAGTCATCATATTGTAAAACTAGCTCAAGAAGAGAAAGTTTGTAAAATCGTTATTGGTCAAAACAAAAGTTGGAAACAAGAAACGGATATGGGAAAGAAAAATAACCAAACATTTTGCCATATCTCGCATAGTTTATTGATTCAAATGATTACATACAAAGCGAGTGCGGTAGGCATTCAAGTTGTTGTAACCGAGGAATCTTACACATCAAAAGCAAGTTTTCTAGACAATGACTTTATTCCAACGTATGGAACAAATGACCAAAATGCAACTTTTTCAGGAAAACGAATGA
>NZ_JBALLY010000140.1:0-183 GCF_036963045.1 Bacillus sp. JJ864
CTATAAATCATTATACAATAGAACAGAACAGAAATATACAACAATTTTCCTTCATAATATACATAAAAGTTGTGCAAAAGATGTGCATTTTGTAAGAAAAATATGTATAAGAGAAAACAAAAGAACATCTGTTCTTAATTTATTTTATCAAACTACTTTCCCGCTGTCTATATAAAGTGAAAC
>NZ_JBALLY010000140.1:377-7107 GCF_036963045.1 Bacillus sp. JJ864
GGGAGTATTACTGCCCACGAATAGCGGGGCAAATTCTACAAATACAATCTTTTTATCGAACAATTCTTTTTTTTTCGTCTTTTTCAACATACAATAGAAATATACTTGTGCAAAGGGGGATTACATATGGGAGCTTTTTTTCTTGATTTTGTAATCGTTGCAGCATTAGTCATTGGGATCACCGCAACTATTGGGATTATTACAAATGGGTTTGGGGAAAAATTGTTTGGCCGCAAAGACAAGATGAAATTCGTAAATAAATCTGCTGAAGTGCAAACTGACTGGAATCAAGTTGGCGGTAAAGGAATTTATAAGAAACATACGTATTAGAAAAAGAAGCAGGACTCGAATCCTGCTTCTTTTTTTAATGCGTATTATTTTCCTACAGAAGCCCACTTAAAGCTTAGCTCTGGGCCATATTTATTGATGTAAAGATCGTTTATTGTTTCACGCTGTAAAAATGCTCTTCCGCGTTGATAGATTGGTGCAATCGCCGCATCATCGAATAAGATTTTTTCTGCTTTCGACAGATCATTCCAACGTCCTTTTACGTCAGATCCTTCTTTCTTAGCCTTTTTAATCAGTTCATCATATTGAGCATTTGAATAACCCATTTTATTTTGTGCACCGTTTGTTACAAATAAATCAAGGAATGTCATTGCATCCGGGTAGTCTGGTCCCCAACCGCTATAGGAGATATCATAATCACCGCTGCCCTCTAATTTTAACACTTGTGCAAAAGGTTGTGTTTTCACATTTAGTTTTAAGCCTGGTAAATTCTTTTCTAATTCACCTTTTAAAAACTCACTAACTTTCTTCGCTAATTCTGTATCAGAGTTTAATAACGTTAATTCAATTGTGTCTTTTCCAAGTTCTTTTTTACCAGCTTCCCAATACTTTTTCGCTTCTTTCAGATCCACTTTTACAAGATTTCCATTTTCTTTACGGAAATCTTTTCCGTCAGAATTCTTAACAAAGTCTTCTGGAACTAAGCCGCCAGCTGTTTTTGAACCGTTATTCAACAATGTATTGATCATACCGTTGCGCTCAAACCCTAAAGAAATCGCTTTACGAATATTTTTATTTGCTAAAGCTGGATTCTTTTCATTTAAACGTAAGAAGAATACTGTTGGATCACTTGTCGTTTTAAAACCGCTATCTTTTCTATATTTATCTACAAATTCTGCCGATAAAAGAACACGGTCAACTGCTTTTGTTTCATATAAATTCACCGCTGTTCCTGTCTCTTTTACGATATTATAGTTAATTTCCTCTAATTTAACTTTTTTATTATCCCAATAAGATGGATTTTTCTTTAATTGGAAGCTTTGCTCATGTTTCCATTCACTTAATACAAATGGACCATTATATAATGTTGTATTCGCTTCTAATCCATGCTTCGGACCTTGCTCTTTCACATATTTTTCATTAAGTGGGAAGAACAACGGATATACTGTTAAATTTACAAAATACGGAACTGGATTGTCTAATTCTACTTCGAATGTATAATCATCAACTGCCTTTACACCTAATTGATCTACTGGCAATTGTTTCATATTGATCTTCTCTGCATTCTTCACATCAAACATTATGTAAGCAGATTTCGCAGCTGTATCTGGATTTACTGCTCGTTGCCAAGAATACACAAAATCTTTTGCTGTTACAGGGTCTCCGTTTGACCATTTTGCATCTTTACGTAATTTAAACGTATATTTCTTTCCATCTTCTGATTTTTCATATGACTCAGCTACACCTGGAACTACTTTTTGATCTTTTCCAAGACGATATAATCCTTCCATTGCATTGTTCATTACGCTTGAAGATGCTGCGTCTGTTGTTAATGTTGTATCCATCGTTGGAAGCTCAGATGTTTCAATCATGTTGATTACCTGCTTCGCATTACTTGTGTCCCCTTTTGCTTTCGCCTGCGAATCATCTTTTGAATATCCGCATCCCCCTAGAATCATGCTTACTGTCAATGTTGATGCAAGTAGCATCGGCACCTTTTTCTTCATATATTATACCCTCCTCCAAAATGTTAGACCTTTCATCGAAAATAATAAAAAGTAAATAAGTTCTAACAATTCATATTATACACACAAATCAATTATTTGTATATTTATTTTTCTATTTTATAAAAATTTTCTGTTAACATTTTATTCCTTCTTTTTCTCTTAACATCAATATATTTACTGATTTTTGTTATTTTTTAACTTATTTAAATTATCTGAATATAATTAGAAGATTTTTATAATATATATTTTGTACAAAATACTACGTTTCTCTCTTTGTTTTTAATTGTTCTTGTAAAAACGAAAAAACCGAGCACATTGTCCATGCGCTCGGTTTCTCTTATTGATAGATTTCTTTATATTTTTTATACTCAGCTTCTGAGCAAAGCACGAAATGCCCTGGGCGAACTTCGCGCATTTGCGGTACTTCATTCCCATATTGATGCTGAGACGGATCGTACACGATACGTTTACGATTGCGCTCATAATCTGGATCTGGAAGCGGAATTGCTGATAGTAGTGATTTTGTATACGGATGAATTGGATGCTCGTATAACTCTTCACTCATTGCAAGTTCCACGATTTTCCCGTGATACATAACACCGATGCGATCACTAATATATTTTACCATTGATAAATCATGGGCAATAAATAAGTATGTTAAACCTTTTTCGTTTTGCAGCTTTTTCAATAAGTTAACGACTTGCGCCTGAATTGACACGTCAAGTGCTGAAATCGGCTCATCGGCAATAATAAAGTCCGGCTCTACTGCTAACGCCCTTGCAATTCCAATACGCTGACGTTGTCCACCAGAGAATTCATGCGGGAAGCGACTTGCATGCTCACGGTTCAAACCAACCGTTTCAAGCAATTCATACACACGCTTCATACGATCTTCTTTGTTTTTAGCAAGACCGTGAATATCAATTCCTTCTGCAATAATATCTCCAACGCTCATACGCGGATTTAATGATGCGTATGGATCTTGGAAAATCATTTGCATTTTACGGTTAAATTTCTTTAGGTCAGCACGTGATTTTTTACCATGTACATTTTCCCCATCAAATAATACTTCTCCTGCCGTCGCATCATATAAACGAATGATTGTTCTTCCCGTTGTCGATTTACCAGAACCTGACTCTCCTACAAGTCCGAATGTTTCTCCGCGGTAAATATCAAACGTAACATCATCAATCGCTTTAACAACTCCGCCGTTCACGTTAAAATATTGTTTTACATTTTTCACTTCAATTAATTTCTCACGATTATTAGTCATGCTGTTCACCCGCTTTCATTTGTCGAATACGTCTTTGGACAATTTCAGGCGGCTCCACTTTTGGAGCTTGTTCATGAAGCAGCCACGTTGCTGCATAATGCGTATCACTTACTTTGAATAGAGGTGGTTCCATTTCAAAGTCAATCTTTAAAGCTTGTGGATTACGCGCTGCAAATGCATCACCTTTCGGCGGATTTAATAAGTCTGGCGGCGTTCCTGGAATCGCATATAATTCTTCTTCCCCACCTTCTAAACTTGGCATCGAAGCTAATAATCCCCATGTATACGGATGCTTTGGATTATAGAAAATTTCATCAACCGTTCCAATTTCTACAACTTTCCCTGCATACATAACAGCTACGCGATCTGCTACATTGGCAACAACACCTAAATCATGCGTGATAAAAATGATAGCCGCTTCTGTTTTTTGCTGAATGTCTTTCATCAACTCTAAAATTTGCGCTTGAATTGTTACGTCAAGCGCAGTTGTCGGCTCATCGGCAATTAATAATTTCGGATTACAAGCAAGCGCCATCGCAATAACGACACGTTGTCTCATTCCACCTGAAAATTGGTGCGGATATTGTTTTAGGCGTGCTTCCGGATTTGGAATTCCTACAAGGTCGATCAGCTCTAACGCAACTTTACGCGCGTCAGTTTTATTCATTCCTTGATGTTTAATAAGACCTTCCATAATTTGATTACCAATTGTCATCGTTGGATTTAAAGATGTCATTGGATCTTGGAAAATCATCGCAATTTCTTTTCCGCGAATTTGTTGCATTTCCTTTTCAGACAACTTCGTTAAATCTCGGCCATCAAAAAGAATTTCTCCATTTTTAATACGACCTGGCGGCTTTGGAATTAAATCCATTAGCGCTTTAGATGTAACAGATTTCCCCGAACCAGACTCCCCTACAATCGCTAACGTTTCTCCCTTTTTCAAGTCAAAAGTAACCCCGCGCACTGCTTGTACTTCACCAACATGTGTGTCAAAAGAAACATGTAAGTCTTTTACTTCTAACAATGTTTTCATAATTCCCTCTCCTTTCTCCTTTATTTACGCATTTTTGGATCTAACGCATCACGTAAACCATCTGCTAATAAGTTTAATGCTAAAATTAACATACTAATTACAGCTGCTGGAATAAACATCATATGTGGATATGTTTGAATTGACTTATACCCGTCACTTACTAAAGAACCTAATGATGCTAACGGCGGTTGAATTCCAAGACCAATGAAACTTAAGAAAGCTTCTCCGAATACCGCATGTGGAATTGTAAACATTGTCATAACAATGATAGATCCCATTAAGTTTGGCACTAAATGTTTTACAATTAATTGTGTATTTGTTGCTCCAAGTGTACGTGATGCTAACACATACTCTTGATCTTTCATTTTCAAAACTTGTCCACGTACAACACGTGACATTCCAATCCATCCTGTAAGAGTCATCGCAAGTGTAATTGATAGAATACCAGGATCCATTACAATTACCATTAAAATTACGACAATTAAGTACGGAATACCATTTAATACCTCAACGAAACGTTGCATGAAGTTATCAACGCGGCCTCCGTAGAATGCGGAAACCCCACCATATGCAACCCCAATAATTAAATCAATTACCGCTGCTAATAATGCGATATATAAAGATACTCGTGTTCCTTCCCACGTTCTTGTCCAAATATCACGGCCAAGATCATCTGTACCAAACCAGAAATATTCTTTAATATCGCGTTTCTCATACTGATCTACACCATATTGGTCTACACCATCAAATGGTAGCCAATGAATATGTTCTAGACCTTGCACTCTCGGCGGTATTTTTGCACGGTTTAAATCTTGATCTTTATAAGAATATTTACTCATCATCGGACCGAAAATTGCTAATAGAACAATGATAGCTAAAATAACCATTCCAAAGACCGCACCCTTATGTTGAAACAGTCTTCTTCTTACATCTTCCCAAAATTTTATACTCGGACGGGCAATAACTTCATTATCTACATTACTACGATTTGCTGGTTGAAATAAATCTGGAGATATTTTTTGCACATCTTTCATCATTTTTTCCCTCCCGCTAAACGAATACGAGGATCAACTACGCCGTATAAGATATCAACAATAAAGATAACAAGAATGAACAGCGCACTATAGAACATCGTTGTACCCATAATAACTGTATAGTCGTTCAATGGAATAGACTTAACGAACTGTTCCCCTAAACCTGGTACAGCAAATACTTGTTCAACAACAAGTGTTCCTGTCATTAAAGCTGCAACCATTGGACCTAAAATCGTAATGATTGGAATAAGAGCATTTCGCAATGCATGTTTCACAATAATTACACCTTGACTAAGCCCTTTTGCTTTTGCTGTTAAAATGTATTCTGCCTGCATGACTTCTATTAATTCGGTACGTGCAAAACGAGCTATTGTAGCTACTACAGATACCGCCAATGCAATTGTTGGAAGAATTGTATATTCAAACCCTTTCCAAAACGCTACCGGTAACCAACCCGCTTTTACTGCTACATAATATTGTAATAGGGCTGCAAAAACGAATCCCGGTACAGACATCCCGAGTACCGAAATGAACGTTGCCCCGTAATCGGCCCATGTGTTCGTACGAAGCGCTGCAACAATACCTAGTAATAATCCAATAATAGTACCTAAAACAATGGCTTGAAAACCTAATTGTGCAGATGGACCAATGCGGTCAACAATCATATCTGTTACTGGGCGGTTATCATACTGGAATGATACACCTAAGTCCCCTTTAGCTAAATTTTTCATGTAGTGAACATATTGCACTGGTAGTGGATCGTTTAAGCCATACTTTTCTAAAATGATTTCTTTCTGTGCAGGTGATAATTTCTCCTGATTTTTAAGCGGAGAACCTGGCAACAACTTCATTAAAAAGAATGTTAAAGTTGTGATTAAAAATAATGTAATGATCATGTACGCGAAACGTTGTAGTGTATAACGTCCCATAAATAGCACCTCCCCATTTTTTCAAAAGCAATAAGATAGTTTAAAATATTCTTACTATTATCTTTAAAAATAAGAGCATACGCCCATCATAGGCATATACCCTTGAAACCGATGGAATAAACTGCATTATTACTACCAATTGTAATAAACCTATTTAAATATGAATCTAGCAAATCAGGTTCTCTAATTGCGCATTATGTACCTTCATTTGTAAAATTTAGAATTAAAAGAATAATCTCCAAGTTTCTACAATTTTCATTATACATATAATAAGTCAATTGTGAATATAATTTTTTATTTTTTTGTTAAAATTTTTAATTTACAGTGTATTTTGTATATACTTTGTAAAGACAGGTTTTAACATTGGAGTTATCTCATTAAAGGAAAATGCGCAATTATATATATTTTTCTAAAAATTCTTTATAGTACACATTATAACTTTT
>NZ_JBALLY010000141.1:0-372 GCF_036963045.1 Bacillus sp. JJ864
TATTTTATTGAAGCTTGAAGTTCATTCCAAGTCATCGGTTCTTTATTTGTAGTTTCAATCATATCAATTGCTCCATCAACAGGACAAACAATAGAACATAGGTTACACCCTACGCAATCCTCTTCGCGAACTTTAAGAAATTTACTTCCGTTATTGCTAGTGAGTATCTCAATACATTGATGTGATGTATCTTCACAAGAAATATAACATTTATTATACTTTATACAAACATCATTATTTATTCTTGCAACCACGTGATAATTTAAATTAAGGTCTCCCCAATTAGAGTATCTCGATACAGATTTTCCTACTATATCCATCACTGAAGGAATTCCCTTTTTATCTAAATAATAATTTAAGCCGTCTATCATT
>NZ_JBALLY010000141.1:478-5834 GCF_036963045.1 Bacillus sp. JJ864
TTTTGGAAGACTTATGCTTCTTTTTGTTTTTGGAAGACTTATGCTTCCTTCACTTTGATTGGTATATTAGCTTTTTATTACGAAGTCAAAAACTTTATTATCAGTTTTCAAAAGAGTGTTACTAGTTAATTTTCAAAAAAAGATCATTAATTGACACGCAATTAACAATCTTTTATCTAAATGTAGTTTTTGAAAAAAGTTTGATTATAATTCACTTAGAATTCTTTAATCGAAAAGGTATAAAACGGTGCAATTTTTTTGAAAACAATATAACTTTCTTTAAAACGGTACATCTTTTTTATGAACAGTGCGACTTTATTTCAAAGTTACATGAGCCTGTCGTCGTTTGCTTTCTGTTTGTTCCTTTTCCGCAACTATAACCATAAGTTGAAGAACTCCTTTCTAACCTAAATATTTCTTAATTATTGGTTGTATAACATAAAAGTCCCCCCTCATTATGTAAGTGAGGGAGGACTTAATTTAGAAATAATTAAACAAATTTTAATTCCATTGAAGATCAATTAATTTCATTGATTATTTTTCCGTTTTTATCAATTTTTAGTTCCCATACTTCTTCAGAACTTCCCGTATCCGTTTTTAACTTGAGTTTTACTGCATATACATCATAATTTTCATTACGTTGTATATTTTCTATTTTCCCATCTGCAATAAGTTTACCCTTTGTAATTGTGGTATAAATTTTTTGAGATAATTCCTGCAGTTCTTGTTGACTTAATTTACTTATATTTTTTCCTATAGCAGCTTCCGAAAAAGCTAATGGAAGCAATTTGTCTTGCGTATAGAGTTGATATAAAAAATTTTTTACAACCTCATCATTTGAATCTTCTTTTGATTTTTTTATATTTTCTTTTTCTTCTAATGTATATGTTTGTTGTTCTACAGAAATTTCTACAGATTCTTCAACTGAATTATTAGTAGTGTCTTTCTTGTTTTCTGAATTTTGATGTTCTTCTTCTGTTTGTTTGTTTGAGGAGCTTTGCTTAGCTTCAGCATACACTTTATCACTGTTCTTTTTTTCAACACCTATACTATAGGTTAAGTAACCAGCACCTAAAAATGTAATAATAGATACTATACTTAATATCATCAGATTTTTTCTTTTCATCATTTGTCACCTTCTACTTAAAAATATATCTTATCAGTGGTGTTGTTAATATTAAGCAAATCTAAATTCTGCGAGATCTATAAATCTAATATTTTTCAATTTATGTTTTTTAATAATTTCTTTCACTTTTTCTGTCACAATAATGACCCCAAACCAGTTTTTGAAGAAAAATATGTCTGAACCATCCCATTCTTTTAGATTTACACTTAATCCTTCTATAGTACGTGTATTCTCTAAAATTCTCCCACAATGCTGGCATTTTTTAATTTGCTCTCCATTGCTATTACATATATATCCTCCATCACCATGGACAGCCAATTCTTTTAATGTTTTCGCATGATCCAAAGGCAATTTCATAAATGGTATTGCTTCTTCTTCCAAAATAATGGGTTCAAGAGAAAATCCTGTTATATTATTGTCTAATAATGCTTTCTGCATTTTATCACTGATAAATGTATATTGAGGTATAGAGTAGAAATCTGCCATTCTTTTTCCTTGAAAATATATTCTTAATGGATGTTGTTTTACCCTCAATATTCCACCACATGTGTCACAACTTTCTTTAGCAAATGTGTTAACACCTTCTATTGGCTCTGCAAAATTAGCATAAGTTTCTCTCATTATATAAAAAGTCAAAATCATCACTTCCTAATCATTTTTTTGGTTTGGCTTGATATGGTGTCATTCCAGCTTCTTTTACCATATAGTTTAACTGATCTTCTATCTGTTGTGCAGTGGCATTTGGATGATCTTTAACCCATTCTTTCCATATTCTGTTCCAGTGTTTACCTAGTGGGCTTTTATTTGTATGGATACCACCAAATTCTTTAAGTCGATGCAAACCTTTTGGTAAATCATAATAATATTTAGGGTCATTTACATCTATACCATGGTCTTTAAACCATTGTGAAAATTGTTCTGGTAACCCATGATGAACTTCACCTTTTGCTGCATAGCCTGTATATTTTTCAAAGATACTTCTTTGTTTATCCTGTCTTTTTGTCGCCGTAATTAACTCTTTAGCCTCTTTGGTAGCTTCTTTTGTTAATTTAACAGAACCCTTACCAACAGCCTTACCTTCTCCACCACCTACTACACTTAAAACTAGCACTAAACGTTCATATGCTGAACCGTGATTATTTGCTAGCTCTCCCAAGGCGAAACCTTGTCCTAGGATAGGGTACCATTCAAAGAAAGAAACCATTCTTTCGTCTAATTCAGGATCAGAATAACCTGATGGAAAATTGTAATCTATATCGTTTATTTTAAATCCTGAGAAATTGTATGCGTTAAATTTAAAGTTTAAATCCATGTTATTTATTATTCTTCTAGCCTCATCCAAATCACTCGTATCTATATTTAAATCTGAAAAGTTAAGTGTGACATTAAAATTGGACAAATCAATAATCATTTTATCTAGCCTGTCATTCATTTCTGACATGGATTGATTTATTTGATTTATGCCTTCATTCATCTGATTAAAGCCTAATAACGTCTGGTTAATTATCCCGTTAGCGTCATTTACAGCCTTATTTATCTCAGACAATGCTTCATTCATCTGATTAAAGCCTAATAACATCTGGTTAATTATCCCGTTAGCGTCATTTACATTCGCATTTATTTCAGACAATGCTCCATTCATTTGATTAAATCCTAAGTTAATTGTCCCAATTATCCCGTTAGGGTCATTTACAGCCTTATTTATTTCAGACAATGCTTTATTCATCTGATTAAAGCCCGATAACATCTGGTTCATGCTTGCCTTCATTTGAGTGAGGCCATTATTTAAATCATTAAATGCTTTTTCTAGTACTTTACCGTTTCTCTCTATATCAGCCATGAATTGATCAAATGATTGGTCTGGGGAAAAAGGTACCATTCCCCCATACGGTGAATAATCACGGACCCCCACTTGATTATTCTCAACAAGACTAAGATTATCAATCCAAACCTTTCCACTCGCTTTGTCATTTGGATAAGAGATTTGAATTATAATTTCAGCTTCTGTGATTTGTTCAGAGGTTTTAAATATCAATCTTTTATTAAACCAATCTGTGCTTGACTTTTCAGGAACATGGATTGCTTTATAAATATATTTTTCTGAAGCAGGAGCATTTTCTCCATTTAATACAACATTTATTCGTACAACCGCATTACTTAAATTTTCACTCTTAATCCAGCTATCAAAAACATAACTTTGGTTTGGTTTAACCTTAACGGACTGTTTCAGTATGACATTCCCATAATCATTGGTCTTAGGTTTAACATCTACTTTTAAAGAAGAATTACCAGTACTTGTTGGTGCATGGACTGTTTTATCTTGAGATAGGGTACTTAAATCATTATAGGGTTCGCTTTTCCAACAGTTCCAGGGGTGCTAGTGTCTACTTTCCAATTATTAAATTTTGTTGTTTGTCCAACCATGTTTGGCTGTATAGCTTTTAAATTAGCTGAGTCAAACCATACACTCCCCTTGGATACTCCTAATAAATTCCTTCCGATTCGAATTTTAACCTCTATAAAGTTTGTTGTGGGAGAGGTGGTGAAAACATATTCACTTTTGCTCCAATTTTCTTTGGAGTTAATTGTATATGTTGGCATAGTTAAAGCATCATTTATCCAGTTACTTTCATCTTTAAAGAAAGTTAAATCAATATTTCTGGAGATGTTTTCACCTTTTGTTTTGCTCCAAATACTTAGAGAGTATGTTTGATTCGGAGATACCTTAACTCGTTGCTTGTACTCTACTAACCTCGATGATGCTATGCTATTTTCGCCTTTAGATACATCAACTCGAATAGAAGATGCACTAGACCCTTCAGGAGGTTTTTCCTTTGTATCTTTAAAGAGTTGTGCACCCGCATTTAGAGTTTTTTCCCATAATTGCTTCTCTATATCACTTTCAAAATCCCCGTTCCCGATAAGGTTATTATTTGGAATATTATTATTCGTTTCTGATTCTTTATTTTTATAATAATGTGCTTGTATTAGCGCATTGCCACTAAGTTCTAAATATTCTATCACTACTTTATGAGTACCCGCAGTCATAGGAACGGTAGCCTTACGAGTGTCTCCAGCACTTCCTATCCAGGAATCAATAACTTTCATATTATCGACATATATGCGAACCCCATCATCAGCCCTAGCTTCAAATGTATAGTCTCCCTGAGAAAATTCATCGTATTTAGTATAACGTGCTGAAAAGTTGTCATTTGGAATATTTGTACTTGGAGATCCATCTTTCCAATCAAAGTCAATATTTTCAATCTTATTTTGCGGATTTTTACCTGCTAAAACAATAGCATCGCCTTTTAGTTCCTTATTGTTATAGTATTCTGCAATCCAAGTATTAGATTGTATAGCTTTGCTATACGGTTGAATATTGAACTGAATATTACTTCCTCCACCGAATTCTAAATATTGTACTTCTATCAAGTGAGTGTCTTTTTCATTGGTTTTACCAATAGCCTCAGAAGCTGTATTATCTTGAATTGTAATTTTTTTAGCATGCTCTTTATCCCATTTTCCGGTATTCCATTCATCTATGACGAGTTTTCCATCAATATATACCCGCATACCATCATCCGCTTTTCCACGAATAATATATTCACCTGCTGGTAACCGTTTTACTGTAGTATATCGAGCTGAAAAATTATTTGTTGGTACTTTCGAGGTCGGTGATCCTTCTCCATTATTTTCTACAAGTGCTTTCTCATCACCTTGTGGTGCAATAACCTTCGCATCAACAGGATATCCGTCTAAATTAGTATTCGGATAATAATAAACTAGCCAAGAATCAAATGGTACAATATCAGAAAAGATAGCTGCTTGACCAGTATTTTCATAATAATCAGTTTGAATTTTATGATTTCCTTGTTGTACATTGGTCACGATAGCGCGGTCAATTTTTCCACCAACATCATACCAGCGATCAATAACTTGTTTCCCGTCAAAAGAAACTTTTACACGATCATCTGCTAGTGTCTGTACAAAATAATTACCTGCATTTAATGTTCTTGATTGATCAAATTTAGCTGTGAAATTGTCACTTTTTACACCCGAAGGTGCCCCGTAACCCCAGTTATAATGTACTTCACCACCTTTTTGTTCCTACGTATCATTAGTTGCTGCATACCCATTTAAAGCTGGAATGGTTAATGTCATTGCGAGGAACATACTAGTGCATTTTTTAACCCATCCCCATTTCCTGATTATCACCATCTTGTTACT